>NZ_JBISWJ010000029.1:0-14550 GCF_044462225.1 Kocuria kalidii
GTTTCCCCGTCCCCGTCCCCTGTTTCCCCGTCCCCACAGAAAGGAGATCTCGCCGTGACCGAGATCCAGTACCGGCTCGAGCAGGTCCGTCGCGTCGACGGAGCCCTCCCGGGCCCGAAGTCCCGCGAGCTGGCCGAGCGGCGCGCCGCGGCCGTCGCCTCCGGAGTCGCCTCGTCCGTGCCCGCCTACGCCGCGGACGTCGACGGCGGCATCGTGCTCGACGTCGACGGCAACCAGCTCGTCGATCTCGGCTCCGGCATCGCCGTGACCACCGTGGGCGCCTCCGCCCCCGCCGTGGTCGCCAAGGTCAAGGAGGCCGTGGAGCACTTCACGCACACCTGCTTCATGGTCACCCCGTACGAGGGCTATGTGGCCGTCGCGGAGAAGCTCGCCGAGATCGCTCCCGGCGACTTCCCGAAGAAGGCGGCGCTGTTCAACTCCGGCTCCGAGGCCGTCGAGAACGCCGTGAAGATCTCCCGTCTGCACACCGGCCGGCAGGCGGTCGTCGTGTTCGACCACGCCTACCACGGCCGCACCAACATGACCCTCGCGATGACCGCCAAGGTGCTGCCCTACAAGCAGGGCTTCGGCCCGTTCGCCGGTGAGGTGTACCGCGTGCCCGTGTCCTACCCGTTCCGCGACCCGGAGGGCATGACCGGCGCCGAGGCCGCCCGCCGGGCGCTGCTCCAGGTGGAGAAGCAGGTCGGCGCCGAGAACGTGGCCGCCGTCGTGATCGAGCCGATCCAGGGCGAGGGCGGGTTCATCGTGCCTGCCGAGGGCTTCCTGCCCGCGCTGTCCGAGTGGTGCACCGACAACGGCGCCGTGTTCGTCGTGGACGAGGTGCAGGCCGGCATCGCACGCACCGGCGAGTGGTTCGCCGTGGACCACGAGGACGTCGTCCCCGACCTGATCACCGTGGCCAAGGGCGTGGCCGGCGGCATGCCGCTGTCCGGCGTGGTCGGCCGCGCCGAGATCATGGACGCCGTCCACGCCGGCGGCCTCGGCGGCACCTACGGCGGCAACCCGGTGGCCTGTGCCGCCGCCCTCGGCGCGCTGCAGACCATCGAGGAGTGGGACCTCATGGCACGCGCCCGCCGGATCGAGGAGATCATCCGCGAGGAACTGGCCCCGGTGGCCGAGGAGACCGGCACCGTGGGCGAGCTCCGCGGCCGTGGGGCCATGATGGCGGTCGAGTTCGTCCGGCGAGGCGGCACGGAGCCCGACGCCGACGCCGCCAGGGCGGTCGCGGCGGAGTGCCTCGCGCAGGGCGTCCTCGTCCTGACCTGCGGGACCTTCGGCAACATCGTGCGCCTGCTGCCCCCGCTCGTCATCGGCGAGGACCTGCTGCGGGACGGTCTGCGGGTGCTGGCGCAGGCCGTCCGCGGCGCGGCGCAGTAGGCACGGCCGGCCTCCTGACCCGAGGGGCCCGGCCGCACGGACGGAGGACTCAGCCCGTGCGGCCGGGTCCCTCTCCCGTCGCGGGCGGCCGGCGCTGCTCCCCCGGCCCGGCGGACCTCGCGCCTCGCCCCCCGGGGGTCGGCGTCAGCGGGAGCAGCGCTCCTGCAGGTCCCGGACCTCCCGGACCACGCCGGCGAGGGAGCGCTCGCCCTGCCGGAAGTCGGCGACGGCCTCACGGACCGAGGTGATCTGCCCGGAGAGCTCGTCCGGGGCGGTGGCGGCGAGCTCGTCGACCTCGAGGAACAGTCCCGCCGGGTCCTCCTGCAGCTGCTGCGGCGCGGTGCGCACGGTCTCGAGCACGCGGGCGCACGCCGCCTGCACGGAGGCGGCCGACGCATCGACGGAGGCGGAGGGACCGCTCGTGGCGGCGGAGGACGGGCCCTCCCGTCCCGCGTCGCCCGCGGAGTCCCGCTCGAGGAGCGAGCACCCGGTGAGGGCCAGGAGCAGGACCGCCGCTGCGCCGGCGGCGCGGGCCGCCACGGGGCGGGGCGTGCGGGATGCCGGCACGGAGGACCTCCTGAAGGTCGCGGTGGTGGGGCGGCGGAGCGCGGGCACGCCCCGATGCCCGTCAGCCTACTAGCCTGGTCCCAGCAGCCCGCGGACCCCGGACCGGAGCCGCACGACCCGGACAGGAGCCGCCGTGACCCCGATCGGAGACCTCAGCGCCGTGCAGCTGCGCGACGCGCTCGCTCGCGGGAAGCTGAGCGCGGTGGAGACCGCCGAGCACTTCCTGGCCAGGATCGAGGAGCGCAATCCTGCGCTCGGCGCGTTCGTCCACGTGGCCGCGGAGTCCGCCCTCGAGCGGGCACGGGTCCTCGACGCGCTGCCCCCCGGATCACCGCGCGGACCGCTGCACGGTGTGCCGCTCGCGGTGAAGGACCTGCACGACGTCGCGGGGATGCCCACCACGCACGGTTCCGCCGCCGTGGCCGGGCAGCACGGCGGGGCGCCGGTGGCGGGAACGGACGACGACCTCGCGGCCGTGCTGGGCGCGTCCGGCGCCGTGCTCCTGGGCAAGACGCAGGTCCCCGAGTTCGGTCTGGACTGCTACTCCGAGAACCTCGTGGCCCCGCCCGCCCGGAACCCGCACGACCCGGCGACCGGGGCCGGCGGCTCCTCGGGCGGCCAGGCCGCGGCCGTGGCGGCGGGCATGCTCCCCGTGGCACCTGGCTCCGACGGCGGGGGCTCCGTGCGCATCCCGGCGGCGGCCTGCGGACTGATCGGGCTCAAGCCCAACCGCGGGCGGGTGCCCACGGCCGACGCGCAGTCGGACGCCGCGCAGCTCGTGGTCCACGGGCCCATCGCCCGCACGGCCGAGGACGCCGCACTGCTGCTGGACGTGCTGTGCGCTCCCGCCCCCGGCCCGGCCCACGGCAACGTGGTGCACCGGGCGGTCCGCGCCGCGCCGCAGGGCTCCTTCCTCGACGGCGTGCGCGCGGCCCGCCGGGGCGACCTCCCCTGGGGCCGGCGGCCGCTGCGGATCGGGGTGAGCACCAGCTCACCGTTCGACGCCGTCCAGGACATCGCGGTCTCGCCCGAGGCGCGGTCCGCCCTCGACGCGGGGGTCGCCCGGCTGCTGGCCGCCGGCCACGAGGTCGGTGAGGCGTCGATCGCCTACGACCCCGAGTACCCCCGGGCCTTCTTCGACGTGTGGACCACGGCGATGGGCACGGCTCCGCTGGACGACGAGCAGGCGGTCCGGCTGACCGGCCTGGCGGGCGCCTTCCGCTCCCGCGCCCTGCGCCGCTCGGCCGTCGAGCTGGCGCGGGCCGTGAGCACCCTGCGGCGGATCGAGCAGGACGTGGTGCGCGCGTACGGGTCCTGGGACATGGTCCTGACCCCGGCGCTCGCCATGACGCCGCGTCCGCTGGGCTGGTACTGGGAGGGATACGGCCTGGAGGACCCCGCGGGCGCGGACCAGGACTACCGGCGGCAGTGCCAGTACACCCCCTGGACCTCGATCGTGAACGTCGTGGGCCTGCCCGCGGTGACCGTCCCGACGCTGTGGACCCGCGCCGGGCGCGCCGCACCCGTCGTGCCCATGGGCGTCCAGCTCATCGGCCGTCCGAGCGCGGAGGCGCAGCTGCTCGCCGTCGTCGCCCAGCTCGAGGACCAGGGCCCGGCCGGCCCCGGCCCGGCCGGTCAGGAGTGACCCAGGGCCACGTCTCCCGCCTCGGGGTCGTCGCCGGGCTCGGAGGCCGCCTCGGGGTCCTCCTCCGGCTCGAAGCCGGTCGCGTTCTCGTCGGTGGTCAGCCCGACGCCCTGCTCGTTGTCCGGGACGGTCCCCTCGGGGCCCTTGCCCGAGTCCTGGGGCGTCTCGTCGTGTGCTTCGCTCATGCCTGCCGGCCTCCTGGCTCGATGTCGTGCGCTCGCTGGTGCCTTCATCCTGTCCGACCGGCCCCGATTCCTCCAGCCCCCGTGCGGAACCCTCTCGCAGAGCGGAATCCACGAAACCTGGCGACGCGATCGTGCGCCGACCTCGGCCCGTCCGCCGCCCGGCGGTAGGTTGGGCGCCATGACCAACCGTGCGGGCACCGTCGCCCAACCCAGTGACCTCGTCGACCTCGGAAAGCTCCTCGACGCCTACGGCGACGTCGTGCCGGATCCGTCGGACCCGGACCAGCGCGTGGCCTTCGGCACGTCGGGGCACCGGGGCTCCTCCCTCAAGGCCTCCTTCAACGAGCAGCACATCGCGGCCATCACCCAGGCCATCGTGGAGTACCGCGCCGGCCAGCGGATCACGGGCCCGCTGTTCATGGGCAAGGACACGCACGCCCTGTCCGGCCCCGCGCAGGACACCGCGCTCGAGGTGCTGGCCGCCAACGACGTGACCGTCCTGCTGGACTCCCGGGACGGCTACGTGCCCACCCCCGCGCTCTCCCACGCGATCCTCACCCACAACACCGGCCGGGCCGAGGGCATGGCCGACGGCATCGTCATCACCCCGTCCCACAACCCCCCCGGAGACGGCGGCTTCAAGTACAACCCGCCCAACGGCGGCCCCGCGGACGCCGACGCCACCGAGTGGATCGCCCAGCGCGCCAACCAGTTCCTCGAGAACGGCATGGCCGGGGTCCGCAGGATGCCCCTGGCACAGGCCCGCGCGGCGGGCACCACCGGCGGCTACGACTTCCTCGAGGAGTACGTGCGCACGCTGCCGGAGGTCGTCGACCTCGACGTGATCCGGGACTCCGGCCTGCACATCGGCGCCGACCCCATGGGCTCGGCCTCGGTCGCCTACTGGGGAGAGATCGCCCAGCGCTTCGGGCTGAACATGACCGTGGTGAACCCGGCCGTGGACCCGCAGTGGGCGTTCATGACCCTCGACTGGGACGAGAAGATCCGGATGGACTGCTCCTCGCCCTCCGCCATGGCCTCGCTCATCGGCAGCCGGGACAAGTACGACATCGCGACCGGCAACGACGCCGACACGGACCGGCACGGCATCGTGACGCCGGACGCGGGCCTGATGAACCCCAACCACTACCTGGCGGTGGCCATCGACTACCTCTTCCGCCACCGCACCGGCTGGTCGCCGGACGCGGGGGTCGGCAAGACCCTGGTGTCCTCCTCGGTCATCGACCGGGTGGCGGCCTCCCTGGGCCGTGAGCTCGTGGAGGTGCCGGTGGGCTTCAAGTGGTTCGTGGCCGGGCTCATGGAGGGCTCGATCGGCTTCGGCGGCGAGGAGTCCGCCGGCGCGTCCTTCCTGCGCCGGGACGGCTCCGTGTGGTCCACCGACAAGGACGGGATCATCCTGGCCCTGCTGGCCTCGGAGATCACGGCCCGCACCGGGAGGACCCCGTCCCAGCGCTACGCCGAGCTGACCCAGGAGTTCGGCTCCCCCGTCTACCAGCGCATCGACGCCCCGGCCAGCCGGGAGCAGAAGGCCGCGCTGAAGAAGCTCTCCCCGTCCCAGGTGGAGGCGGACGAGCTGGCCGGCGAGCAGATCACGGCGAAGCTGACCAACGCCCCCGGCAACGGCGCGGCGATCGGCGGGCTGAAGGTCACCACGAAGAACGCGTGGTTCGCGGCCCGGCCGTCCGGCACGGAGGACGTCTACAAGATCTACGCGGAGTCCTTCCTCGGCGAGGAGCACCTGCAGCAGGTCCAGCAGGAGGCCAAGGCCCTGGTGGACGGCGTCATCTCCTGACGGGCCCGGGGCGCTCCGGGTCAGTCCCGCGGACGGACCCGGACCGCCTCGGCCGCGAGGACGCCGACCTCCACGACGGTCCCGCCCACGTCCACGGACATCCCGCGGGACCGGTGCTCGCCGGGCACGAGCTCCGTCCCGGGCCGGATGCCGGCGCCCTCGAGCCAGCGCAGCACCGCCGGGTCGGCGTCGGAGACGCGTGCCACCACCACGGGGCTGCCGGCCGGGACGTCGGCCAGGAGGACGCCCGTCGCGGGCGGCACGGTGCCGTCGCGCCGCGGGATGGGGTCGCCGTGCGGGTCCCGCTCCGGGTGCCCCAGGAGCACCTCCAGGCGGGCGACGAACTTCTCGCTCACGGCGTGCTCGAGCACCTCGGCCTCGTCGTGCACCTCGTCCCAGGCGTAGCCGAGACGGCTCGTGAGGAACGCCTCGAGGATCCGGTGTCGCCGGACCATCTGGACGGCCACGTCCCGGCCCCGGTCGGTGAGCACGATGCCGCTGCGGCCGGGGCGGCTCAGCAGGCCCTGCGCGGTGAGCTTCGTGACGGCTTCGGACACGGTGGACGGGGACAGGCCCAGCTGCTGGGCCAGACCGGTGGTCGTCACCGCGTCCGAGGACCACTCCTGGGCCAGCCAGACGGTCTTGAGGCAGTCCTGGACGGACCGGTTCAGCTCTTCCGCGCGCACTCCGCCAGGATATCGGCCGGGGGACGGCGGCACCGGGCGCCGGGAAGGTCGACCGGAAAGCCCGCAAAATACATCCGAGCGGCACCAGCACAAAGGATCTGCGGGATAGGAACCCTATATTTCACCATGTGACGATTCCTGGGACCTCGACAGGCCAGGAGCCTAGCCTGGAACCAGTGCCCGAGCGGCTCCCCGGCCGCCCCCTCCCTCCCGGAAGGAAAACCATGTCTCTCCACCTGCTCGAGATCGTCCCCGCCTCCGCCTCGAAGGACGCCGTGACCGGACTCATCGCCACGGTCTCCGAGGCCGTCTCCTCGGCGGACGCCGAGTTCATCGAGTCCCAGGTCACGGCCGACCTCGGACGCGTGTTCGTGATCGTCGAGGCCGAGAACCCCGAGGGCCTCGCCCGGACGGTGAGCTCCGCCGCCGGGGACGCCGCCGCCGAGGTCACCGGCCCCGACGCCGTCCGCCTCGTGGGCGCCGAGCTCGAGGACATCAAGAAGCTCAAGGGCGACGCGCAGTTCCTGGTGGAGTGGGACATCCCCGCCGAGATCACCATGGAGCAGTACCTGGCCCGCAAGAAGGCCAACTCCCCCAAGTACGCCGAGGTCCCCGAGGTCTCCTTCCTGCGCACCTACGTGCGCGAGGACACCGCCAAGTGCCTGTGCTTCTACAACGCCCCCGACGAGGAGTCCGTGGAGCGGGCCCGCCAGGCCGTGGGGACCCCGTTCGACCGGCTGTTCAAGCTGAACGTCTGAGCGACGGCAGCACCCGACGACGGCGGTCCCCACCGGCTGGGGACCGCCGTCGCACGTCCCGCCCCCCGCGGGCCCGGCCGCCGCACGGACGGTCCCGCCCGCACTCCCGGCAGAACGGAAGACCCATGACCCAGTCCACGCGACCCCCGTCCACGGGCGGCGGGCCGGCTCCCGAGAGCCGGGACCTGCTCGCCCCGCTCGTCGACTACCCCGATCACGCCTTCGTCCGCGGCACCGCCGCCGCGCGGGCGCGCGACGTCGACACGGCCGCCGTCTCCCCGCTGGAGACCCTGCGCGAGCTCGGCGAGCGCGGACTGCTGGACCTCGGCCTGTCCGGGTCGCTCGCCCCGCAGGCCGCCGTCGTGTTCGACCTCGCCGCCGAGTGCACCGCGACGGCGTTCTCCCTGTGGGCGCACCGGGCGACCGTCGAGTACCTCGCCGCCACCGGGACGGAGATCTCCCCGGACGTGCGCTCCGGGACGGTGCCGGGGTGCTCGGCGATGGCACCGGCGTTCAAGGACGCGGCCGGCATCGGGGAGATCCCCGTGACCCTCACCGAGGGTCCGTCGGGCCCGGTCCTGGACGGGACCGTCCCGTGGGCCTCGAACCTGTACCCCGAGGGGGTCGTCGTGCTGCCCGCGCTGCGCGAGGACGGGTCGCGCGTGGTGGTCCGCACCCGCGTCTCGGCGCCGGGCGTGACGGTGCGGCTGCTCGAGAACCTGATGGCGCTGAACGCGACGGCCTCGGGCGTCCTCACCCTGGCGGACGTGGCCGTCGACCCCGCGCAGGACGTGCTGAGCGAGGACGTCCCGTCCTTCCTGGCCACCGTCCGGGGCCCGTTCCTGCTGCTGCAGACCGCGTTCTGCCTCGGTCTCTCGGCCGCCGCGCTGAACGCGGCGCACGCGGGCATGCAGGGCGTCGCCGAGGTGTTCCGGGAAGAGCTGGAGGACGCCACGGCCGAGTACCGCCGGCTGCGGGGAGACCTCCTGCGGCTGGCGGAGACGCCCCGGGAGGCCGACCCCCGGGCCCTGTTCTCGCTCCGGCTGGACGCCGCGCTGCTCACCGGGGAGGCCACCCGGATCGAGGGGAAGATCGTGGGCGGGCGCGGCTACGCGATGACCTCCCCGACCGCGCGCCGTGCCCGCGAGGCCGCGTTCCTGCCCGTCCAGTCCCCCACGGAAGGTCACCTGCGGTGGGTGCTGCAGAACCTCGCCTGAGCCGCGCCGCGCCCGCGACCGTCCCCGCCGCGTCCCGTCCCGCGCTCACCGTCCGCGGACTGCGCAAGAACTACCCGGGGGCGGCCGCCCCCGCCCTCGACGGGGTGGATCTGACGCTGCGCAACGGGGAGACCCTCGCCGTGCTGGGGCCCAGCGGATCGGGGAAGTCGACCCTCCTGCGGGCGATCGCCGGACTCGAGCCGCTGGACGGGGGCACCATCGAGTTCGAGAACGCCGACGAGCGCTTCGCCGTCGTCTTCCAGGACCCGGGCCTGTTCCCCTGGCTGTCGGTGCGCGAGAACATCGGCCTGGGCGGTCAGTACCGGCGCAACCGCGACCGGTTCGAGGACGCCCGGGTCGACGACCTGCTCGAGATCCTCGGCCTGGCCGCACTCGCGCACACCCCGGTCCAGGAGCTCTCCGGGGGCCAGGCCCAGCGCGTGTCGGTGGGCCGGGCGCTCGCGGTGCGTCCCGACGTGCTCCTGCTCGACGAACCGTTCAGCGCACTGGACCCGGCGACCCGCAAGGACCTCCAGCTGTGGCTGCGCGGACTGGTGACCGAGCTCGACCTGACGGTCTTCCTCGTGACCCACGACGTCGACGAGGCCCTCACGCTCGGGGATCGGATCGGTTTCTTCGGCGGTCCGCGAGGGTTCACCCAGCAGTGGGTCCCGGCCCAGGACGGCGCGACGGCCGAGCAGATCCTCGCCCACTACCGCGGGACCGGCGACGGCTCCGGGAACTGGGTCATATGAGCACCGGGCGGCCGAGCCGGCGGGTGCTGCTGCGAGCCGGGGCCGGTGCCGCGGCCCTCACGGGGCTCGGCTGGGGCGCGGGGTCCCTCTACGCCGACACCCGGCAGGGCGCCGGGGGCGCGGCGGACCCGTCGCGTCCCGTCCGGATCGGGTACCTCCCGATCACGGACGCCGCCCCGCTGCTGGTCGCCCATGCCAACGGGTACTACGACGACGCCGCCGTCCCGGTGGCCGAACCGGTGCTCTTCCGCAGCTGGGCGTCCCTCTCGGAGGCGTTCGTGGCGGGCCGCGTGGACGCGATCCACATGCTCATGCCCATGGCCCTGTACATGCGCTACGGGCTGCGGGCCGACGTCCGCATCACCGCGTGGAACCACATCAACGGTTCCGCGCTGACGGTCCGCCCGGACGTCGCCGAGGTCGCGGACCTGGCGGGCGAGTCCGTGGCGATACCGGCCTGGTGGTCCATCCACAACGTGGTCGTCCAGAAGCTGCTGCGCGCCGCCGGCCTGACCCCGGTGATGCGCGAGGCGCCGTCCCGGGAGCGCCGCACGGTCGCCCTGCTGCCGATGGCGCCGTCCGACATGCTCCCCGCCCTGAACAACGGGGTGATCGGCGGCTACGTGGTCGCCGACCCGTTCAACGCGGCCGCCGAGGCGAGGGGCGTGGGGCACATCCACCGGTTCCTCGGCGACGTCTGGAACGACCACGCGTGCTGCGTGACCATGCTGCGCGGCGAGCTCATCCGGGACCGCCCCGCCGTGGCCCAGGGATTCATGGACGCCCTCGTCCGGGCGCAGGCGTGGGCCCGGGAGAACCGGCCGGAGACCGCCGCGCTGCTCTCCGACGACTACCTGCCGCAGCCGAAGCCGGTGATCCTGACGGCGCTGACCTACTCCGCCGCGGCCCACCAGGACGCCCTGCACCACCCGGGCTGGGACGGCGAGCGCCTGGACTTCCGCCCGTACCCCTACGAGAGCTTCACCGAGGAGCTGGTGCGGGCCATGCAGGAGACGGTGGTCGACGCGCCGGCGGGCTTCCTGCAGGGACTCGACCCGACCGCCGCGCACCGCGAGCTAGTCGACGACACGCTCGTGACCCGCAGCATCGAGAAGGTCGGGGGCCTCGGGGTCTTCGGCCTGACCGGCACGACCCGCACCGAGGAGATCGACCCATGAGCACTCCGCACCGGACCGGGGAGGCCACCACGGCGCCCCCCACCGACCTCGACGGCCCCGTCCCGGCACGGGCGCCCCGGCGGCCGGCCGCGCGTCCCGGCCCGAGCTGGGCCGGCCCGGCGTGGGCCGTCTTCGGCGTGCTGACGACCGTGGCCGTGTGGTGGGCGTTCACCCATGCGGCGGCCGGCGCCAGCACGATGATCGCGGCGTTCCAGCCCGAGCGCATGCCGGGCGCCGTGGCCTCACTGTTCGAGCGGGGGGTGGTGGTCCAGGACGCGCTCACCAGTCTGTGGCGCCTGCTGTGCGGGCTGGCCGTCGCCACGGGCCTCGGCGTGCCGCTGGGGCTGCTGATCGGCTCCTACCGCCGCTTCCGGTGGACCAGCGCCCCGGTGGTGCAGTTCCTGCGCATGGTCTCCCCGCTGTCCTGGGCCCCGGTGGCGGTGGCGCTGCTGGGGGTGGGCAACGCCCCGGTGATCTTCCTCGTGGCCGCCGCGGCCGTGTGGCCGATCACCATGAACACGGCCGCGGGCGTCAAGGCGCTGGACCCGCTGCACCTGCGGGTCGCCGAGACGCTCGGGGCCACCCCGGTCGAGCGCCTGCGCACCGTGGTGCTCCCCAGCATCAGACCGTTCGTCATGACCGGCGTGCGGCTGGCCCTGGGGATCTCCTGGGTGGTCATCGTCCCCGCCGAGATGCTCGGGGTGAGCAGCGGCCTGGGCTACGAGATCCTCAACGCCCGCGACCGGCTCGCCTACGACGAGATGCTCGTGGTGATCATCGTCATCGGCCTCCTGGGCATGGCGCTGGACCAGCTCGCCCAGTGGCTGCTGCGCGAGCCCGGCCCACGCCGCTGAGGCTCAGCGGGCCCGGAAGCGGGCCCGCTTGTGCGAGCCGTCGCAGAACGGCTTGATGGACGAGGCCCCGCAGCGGCACAGCGCCACGGTCGCCCGTCCCGGGTCGATGGGACGGTCGTCGCCGTCGAGCAGCTCGTAGCCGCCCCGCACGAGCAGCGGGCCGTCGGGGCACACGGTGATCGTCACCGGCTCGGCGGGACCGGGAGCCGCGGACGGGTCCCGGACCGGCTCGAGGTCCCCGGCCGGGTGCTCCGGGCTCACCGGACGAGCTCCGCCGCGCCGTGCTGGACCGGGTCCGCCGCGGCGGGGCGCAGGGCGGACTCCCCCGCCTCCCACCGTCCGAGCGCCTGCCCGGCGGCGAGCGCGTCCAGGTGCAGCACGCAGCGCGCGCCGAAGAAGACGTCCGCCGCGACGGCCGGGTCCTCGACCACGAGGCCACCGGCCATGTCCCGGGCGGCGATCTGCTCGTGGGCGGCGTCGGCCTCCACGTGCTCGTCGTAGAACGCGGCCGCGGCGGGCAGCCCCAGGCGGCGGAAGCCGCGCGCCAGGAACCTGGAGGGCACGGAGGACGTCATCTCGTACATCGCGAGATGCCCCACCACCGCGCCGCGCAGCCGGCGGTGCAGACCGAACATCGTGACCGTGTTGACGCCGGCGAGCCACTCGGCGGGCACCCGGTCCACGGCCCTGCCGTAGGAGTCGTCGAGGCCGGCCTCGCGCATCCCGGCCGCGAACAGGGCCGAGTGCATGCGGGCGGCGCTGCCGCCCCCGTACTCGTCGACCTGGATCTCGATCAGGCCGGCCTTCGCCCGGCCGCTCAGCCGCGGGATCCCCCAGGTGTGCGGGTCCCCCTCCATGAGCTGGTAGACGGACTTCAGCTGCAGGAACTCCCGTGCCTGCGCCGCGTCCGCCCGGCCGGAGAGGTGGCGCGCCAGGCTGGGGCCGTCGTCGTCGGCCGCCATCGCGAACAGGGCGTCCGCGACCGACTGCGGGGTGCCCGGCACGGTGTCGGCGGGCACCTCCGCGCGCAGCTGGGCCTCGAGCGCCGCGGAGAGGATCTCGCGGGTCCGCAGGAGCTCGGGGTCGCTCTCCCACCGGTCGTCGACCCCTTCGACGCCCTGGTAGGACAGGGCGTGCAGGACGAACAGCCCGAGCTGGACGTCGTCGTCCGCGAGGACGTCGTCGGTTCCCGACACGGCGGCACGGGCCGCCTCCGGAAGCGCCTCGGCCCGGGTCGTCGCCCCGGGGGTGCCGGGCACCTCGCGAAGCACCGCGAGAAGATCCTCGCAGAGCGGTCCTCGGGGCTGTGGCTGGCGCATGTGTCGACTCCTGTCCGGGCGGTGGGGGTGATCGCCCACCATTCTAGTTTCCGTCACCGTACTGATCATATGGAGGCCCACCGACACATCCACGGGGCGGGAGGCGGTGGCCCCGTCCGCCCACCGGGGCACCGGGAGCACCGGGAGCACCGGGAGCACCGAGTACAGTGGTGGGGGCCCGGNCGGATCCGGGCCCCCACCCCGCCGTCGAGGAGACCGCATGAGTTCCCCCGTGCCCGGACCCAGCACCGCCACCCGCCTCGGCCTCGGCTGGCGCCTCCACGGCGACGGCCGCACCGTCACCGCCGGGGAGGTCGTCAGGCCGCGAGAGCGCCTCACCTGGCCCCGCACCGTCGCGATCGGCGCGCAGCACGTGGTGGCCATGTTCGGCGCCACGTTCCTGGTGCCGCTGATCACGGGCTTCCCGCCGTCCACCACGCTGTTCTTCTCCGGCGTGGGGACGATCCTGTTCCTGGTCGTCACGGCCGGTCGGGTGCCGTCCTACCTCGGCTCCTCCTTCGCGTTCATCGCCCCCATCACGGCGTCGATGAACCAGTACGGCCCCGGCGGGGCGCTGGGCGGCGTCCTGATGGCGGGCGCGGCGCTCTTCCTCATCGGCCTGGTGGTGCAGTTCGCAGGCACCGCCTGGCTGCAGAAGCTGATGCCGCCCCTGGTCACGGGCACCATCGTGGCGCTCATCGGCTTCAACCTGGCCCCCTCCGCCAAGCAGAACTTCATGGAGGCTCCCGTCACCGCGCTGGTGACGCTGGCGTCCATCGTCCTCATCTCGGTGCTCTTCCGCGGCCTGCCCGGTCGGCTGTCGATCCTGCTCGGGGTGCTGATCGGCTACCTGACCGCGGTGCTCCGGGGGGAGGTGGACTTCTCCGTGCTCGGCGCCGTGTGGCAGGAGCAGGGGCTCTTCGGGCTGCCGCCGTTCCAGACGCCCGAGTTCCACCTGCCCCTGATGGGCCTGTTCGTCCCCGTCGTCCTCCTGCTCGTGGCCGAGAACATCGGTCACGTGAAGTCGGTGGCGCTCATGACCGGCGACGACCTCGACCCCTACATCGGGCGCGCGATCATGTCCGACGGGATCGCCACCGTGGTCGCCGGCTCGGGCGGCGGCTCCGGCACCACGACCTACGCCGAGAACATCGGTGTCATGGCGGCCACGCGCGTCTATTCGACGGCGGCCTACTGGGTCGCCGCCGTCGTCGCGATCCTGCTGAGCGTGTTCCCGGTCTTCGGGGCCGCCGTGGCCACGGTCCCCGCCGGGGTCCTGGGCGGGGCCGCCACGGTGCTGTACGGGATGATCGGGATGCTCGGCGTGCGGATCTGGGTGCAGAACCGCGTGGACTTCTCGAACCCGGTCAACCTCACCACCGCCGCGGTGGCCATGATCGTCGGCATCGCCGACTACACGTGGGAGGCCTCCGGGCTGCAGTTCGCGGGCATCGCCCTCGGCACCGCCGCGACGCTCGTCGTCTACCACCTCATGGCGTTCCTGGCCCGCGTGCGCGGCACGGTGGGCAGCGACCCGCTCGCCCCGGACACCACCCGGCAGCCCTCTCCCCTGGGCTGAGCCGCGCGGGGCGCGGCGCCCCTCCGTACCCGACGGTAGAGGAAATGTGCCGGTCGGCGGCCGGATTTCCGGGTGACCCACGTCTCCCGTGCCCTAGCGTGGAGTGCGGGAGGGTCGAGCAGCCGGCCACGCACGACGCGCTGCAGGGAGAGAAGTCATGCACCACAAACCGTCCGTCCTCGTCCGGGTCGACCTCGACGGCAGGCACGTCCGGCTCGTGGTCACCGGGTGCGTCACGGAGCTCAACCACCGGGCCCTGTGCCCCCTCGTCCGCCGCGCCCGGACCCTCGTGCCGGGCATCGCCGTGGTCGTGGACCTGGCCGCCGCGCAGCACGTGGAGCCGGCCGCCGTGGAGCTGCTGCGCTGGGCCGCGGACCACGAGGACCACGTGCGCGGCACGCCCGCCGTCGAGTTCCTGCTGCCCCCCGAGTTCCCCGGCCACGGCACCGTCACCCAGCTCGCCGCGTGGGCGGGAGCCCGCCGCGGCGGCGGGACCCCGGAGTCCGCCCGCCGGCCGGGGCGGCCCCGGGCCGCCCCGAGACCGCGTCTCGCGGGCTGAACCGGCGCGCACCGGCCCCCACCATCGCGGGCGCCCG
>NZ_JBISWJ010000030.1:0-15769 GCF_044462225.1 Kocuria kalidii
CCGCCCCGTCGGGGGGCGGTGTTCCTGGCCAACGGGTTGTTGGTCGGGAGCCGTATAGTGGACGCGGTGTTCTGTGGTGTTCCCACCCGGTGTCACCGCCGGTGATTACTCACCGTGGGTGGTTCGGGGTGGGGTGTGGTGTAAGTTGTCGGCGTATTAGTACCGGTCGGCTGCACACGTCGTTGGTTCGTGCTTCCACCTCCGGCCTATCAACCCAGTGGTCTAGCTGGGGGCCTCTCACACCTGTTGGTGCATGGAAATCTCATCTCGAAGCGAGCTTCCCGCTTAGATGCTTTCAGCGGTTATCTCTTCCGAACGTAGCGAAGCAGCGGTGCACCTGGCGGTACAACTGCCATACCAGAGGTTCGTCCGTCCCGGTCCTCTCGTACTAAGGACAGGTCTTCTCAAATTTCCTGCGCGCGCAGCGGATAGGGACCGAACTGTCTCACGACGTTCTGAACCCAGCTCGCGTACCGCTTTAATGGGCGAACAGCCCAACCCTTGGGACCAACTCCAGCCCCAGGATGCGACGAGCCGACATCGAGGTGCCAAACCATGCCGTCGATATGGACTCTTGGGCAAGATCAGCCTGTTATCCCCGAGGTACCTTTTATCCGTTGAGCGACGGCCATTCCACAATGTACCGCCGGATCACTAGTCCCGACTTTCGTCCCTGCTCGAGCTGTCGCTCTCACAGTCAAGCTCCCTTGTGCACTTACACTCGACACCTGATTGCCAACCAGGCTGAGGGAACCTTTGGGCGCCTCCGTTACTCTTTAGGAGGCAACCGCCCCAGTTAAACTACCCATCAGGCACTGTCCCTGACCCGGATCACGGGCCGAAGTTAGATGTCCAGAGTGACCAGAGTGGTATTTCAACGATGACTCCACGTGCACTGGCGTGCCCGCTTCAACGTCTCCCACCTATCCTACACAAGCCACACCGAACACCAATACCAAACTATAGTAAAGGTCTCGGGGTCTTTCCGTCCTGCTGCGCGTAACGAGCATCTTTACTCGTACTGCAATTTCGCCGAGTTCATGGTTGAGACAGCGGGGAAGTCGTTACTCCATTCGTGCAGGTCGGAACTTACCCGACAAGGAATTTCGCTACCTTAGGATGGTTATAGTTACCACCGCCGTTTACTGGGGCTTAAATTCTCCGCTTCGCCGTGAGGCTAACAGGTCCTCTTAACCTTCCAGCACCGGGCAGGAGTCAGTCCGTATACATCGTCTTGCGACTTCGCACGGACCTGTGTTTTTGATAAACAGTCGCTTCCCCCTGGTCTCTGCGGCCCTTGCCCGCTCGCACCAGCTAGTGGTGTCCACGGTCCGGGCCCCCCTTCTCCCGAAGTTACGGGGGCATTTTGCCGAGTTCCTTAACCATGATTCTCTCGATCGCCTTAGTATTCTCTACCTGATCACCTGTGTCGGTTTGGGGTACGGGCGGCTGGAACCTCGCGTCGATGCTTTTCTCGGCAGCATAGGATCACCGAATCCCCCCACGAATGGGGGTCCCGTCACGTCTCAGGCACATGATCCGCGGATTTGCCAACGGATCGCCCTACACGCTTAGACCGGGTCTACCATCGCCCGGCTCGGCTACCTTCCTGCGTCACACCTGTTAATACGCTTACCTCCCCGGTTCAGGTCCCACGCTCCCCGCACCGTCCACCGGCCAAAGGCCGGCATCAGGATACGGTTCGGGTGGTTAGTGTCCCCGGTTCGGTATGGGCGGTTCTTCGCCGGTACGGGAATATCAACCCGTTGTCCATCGACTACGCCTGTCGGCCTCGCCTTAGGTCCCGACTGACCCAGGGCAGATTAGCTTGACCCTGGAACCCTTGATCATCCGGCGGACGGGTTTCTCACCCGTCATTCGCTACTCATGCCTGCATTCTCACTCGTGTGGGCTCCACCACTGGGTCACCCCGCAGCTTCACTGCCCACACGACGCTCCCCTACCCATCGCACCACCTGAACCAGGACCATCAAGGACCCGGTTGGGTATCATTGGTGCAATGCCACAACTTCGGCGGTGTACTTGAGCCCCGCTACATTGTCGGCGCGGAATCACTTGACCAGTGAGCTATTACGCACTCTTTCAAGGATGGCTGCTTCTAAGCCAACCTCCTGGTTGTCTGAGCAACTCCACATCCTTTCCCACTTAGCACACGCTTAGGGGCCTTAGTTGGTGGTCTGGGCTGTTTCCCTCTCGACTATGAAGCTTATCCCCCACAGTCTCACTGCTACGCTCTCACTTACCGGCATTCGGAGTTTGGCTGACGTCAGTAACCTTGTAGGGCCCATCGGCCATCCAGTAGCTCTACCTCCGGCAAGAAACACGTAACGCTGCACCTAAATGCATTTCGGGGAGAACCAGCTATCACGAAGTTTGATTGGCCTTTCACCCCTACCCACAGCTCATCCCCTCCATTTTCAACTGAAGTGGGTTCGGTCCTCCACGCGCTCTTACACGCGCTTCAACCTGGCCATGGGTAGATCACTTCGCTTCGGGTCTAGATCACGCCACTCACTCGCCCTATTCAGACTCGCTTTCGCTACGGATACCCCTCACGGGTTAACCTCGCGACGTAACACTAACTCGCAGGCTCATTCTTCAAAAGGCACGCCGTCACCCTCACAGGCTCCGACGGTTTGTAGGCACACGGTTTCAGGTACTATTTCACTCCCCTCCCGGGGTACTTTTCACCTTTCCCTCACGGTACTGGTCCGCTATCGGTCATCAGGTAGTATTTAGGCTTACCAGGTGGTCCTGGCAGATTCACACGGGATTTCTCGGGCCCCGTGCTACTTGGGTACGTGCACCGTGCGGCAGCAACGATTTCGTCTACGGGACTCCCACCCTCTCCGGTCCGGCACTCACACCGGTTCGACTATCGTCCTGCACTCACACGCCCGGGCCGGCAGACCCGGGACGACACGCCCCACGACCCCGATGATGCAACCCCTGCCGGGTATCACACACCATCGGTTTGGCCTCTTCCGCGTTCGCTCGCCACTACTGACGGAATCACTGTTGTTTTCTCTTCCTGTGGGTACTGAGATGTTTCACTTCCCCACGTTCCCTCCACACACCCTATGAATTCAGGTGCGGGTCACCACGCATAACACGCGGCGGGGTTTCCCCATTCGGAGACCCTCGGATCACAGCTCGTTTATCAGCTCCCCGAGGCTTATCGCAGATTACCGCGTCCTTCATCGGCTCCTGATGCCAAGGCATCCACCGTGCGCCCTTAAAAACTTGCCACATGATCACAGAACACACCGATACCACCACCACCACACCCCCTCCGAAGAGGACGCCCGGCAGCGGCGACGATCGGCGATCAATCACGAACACGGCACCACAACCACACCACCGGCCGCACCACCCCGCACCAGGGCACAAACCCCCGTCCAGGACGACCACGACCAGCGCGCGACTGCAGCACCCGTTCTTAAGATGCTCGCGTCCACTATACAGTTCTCAAACAACAACCCGCACATCCCACACACTGGTGGTCGCGGCCCCGTTCAGGACCACCCCCACCGGCAGGACACCGGGAACCCAGATCCAACACCCCCGCACCCCGCACCCACCAGCAGGGAAAACCCACCGGCACCGCACGAGGAACCACGGGGCCTGTTGTCTCAGGACCCAACAGTGCGCCATGGACCACGCCCACCCACCGGGAGCACCCCTTCCACCACCACCACACCCACGCACCCCCGGAACAACCCGGGAGCACGAGAACACAGCAGCAGGTACTAGGACCCACCCGGCCGGCACACCACCGACCCCCCCAAACAACAGGGAGACCAGCAGGAACGCGGCCACTTGCTCGTTGATATTCCACCCATGAGCTCACCCCACCAGCACCACGAACGGGCACTGCGGCAGGGGCGGCCACCACACGGCGGCCAACGGCTCCTTAGAAAGGAGGTGATCCAGCCGCACCTTCCGGTACGGCTACCTTGTTACGACTTAGTCCCAATCGCCAGTCCCACCTTCGACGGCTCCCTCCCACAAGGGGTTAGGCCACCGGCTTCGGGTGTTACCAACTTTCGTGACTTGACGGGCGGTGTGTACAAGGCCCGGGAACGTATTCACCGCAGCGTTGCTGATCTGCGATTACTAGCGACTCCGACTTCATGAGGTCGAGTTGCAGACCTCAATCCGAACTGAGACCGGCTTTTTGGGATTAGCTCCACCTCACAGTATCGCAACCCTTTGTACCGGCCATTGTAGCATGCGTGAAGCCCAAGACATAAGGGGCATGATGATTTGACGTCATCCCCACCTTCCTCCGAGTTGACCCCGGCAGTCTCCTATGAGTCCCCACCATCACGTGCTGGCAACATAGAACGAGGGTTGCGCTCGTTGCGGGACTTAACCCAACATCTCACGACACGAGCTGACGACAACCATGCACCACCTGTCCACCAGCCCCGAAGGGAAACCCCATCTCTGGGGCGGTCCGGTGAATGTCAAGCCTTGGTAAGGTTCTTCGCGTTGCATCGAATTAATCCGCATGCTCCGCCGCTTGTGCGGGCCCCCGTCAATTCCTTTGAGTTTTAGCCTTGCGGCCGTACTCCCCAGGCGGGGCACTTAATGCGTTAGCTACGGCGCGGAAAACGTGGAATGTCCCCCACACCTAGTGCCCAACGTTTACGGCATGGACTACCAGGGTATCTAATCCTGTTCGCTCCCCATGCTTTCGCTCCTCAGCGTCAGTAACAGCCCAGAGACCTGCCTTCGCCATCGGTGTTCCTCCTGATATCTGCGCATTTCACCGCTACACCAGGAATTCCAGTCTCCCCTACTGCACTCTAGTCTGCCCGTACCCACTGCAGACCCGGGGTTGAGCCCCGGGCTTTCACAGCAGACGCGACAAACCGCCTACGAGCTCTTTACGCCCAATAATTCCGGACAACGCTTGCGCCCTACGTATTACCGCGGCTGCTGGCACGTAGTTAGCCGGCGCTTCTTCTGCAGGTACCGTCACTCTCGCTTCTTCCCTACTGAAAGAGGTTTACAACCCGAAGGCCGTCATCCCTCACGCGGCGTCGCTGCATCAGGCTTCCGCCCATTGTGCAATATTCCCCACTGCTGCCTCCCGTAGGAGTCTGGGCCGTGTCTCAGTCCCAGTGTGGCCGGTCACCCTCTCAGGCCGGCTACCCGTCGTCGCCTTGGTGAGCCATTACCCCACCAACAAGCTGATAGGCCGTGAGCCCATCCAAAACCAGTAAAACCCTTTCCACCACACACCATGCGATGCGCAGTAGTATCCAGTATTAGACCCGGTTTCCCAGGCTTATCCCAGAGTCAAGGGCAGGTTACTCACGTATTACTCACCCGTTCGCCACTAATCCACCCAGCAAGCTGGGCATCATCGTTCGACTTGCATGTGTTAAGCACGCCGCCAGCGTTCGTCCTGAGCCAGGATCAAACTCTCCGTCAAAAAAACAACGAAAACATTTCGAACCCGGCTGAAAATGCTGCCACCACCCCACGGAGGCGGAACGGCGACAACCAATCAACCGAAAAAAACTTCCGGTATCAACAAACATGGCACACTATTGAGTTCTCAAACAACAGACCAACAACCAGGCACAACACCCAGAAACCGTGATGAAATTCTTCGGTGCCGTTTGCCGGGGAACCTCGTTCCCCGCCTCAGGCAGCTCGACCATCCTAGGCAGTCCGTTCTCGGCGTGTCAACTTGCGCTGCCCCGCGTCCGGACCGATGGGAATCGGCCGATCCGCATGAACTAGGCACGACCACTGGCCGTGCTGCTCTTTGCGGTGGTGCCGCCCGCCGGCCTCTCGGCCCTGCCTGACGACTTGATGAACACTACACCCCCGCCCTGGGGCCTGCAACCGAGGCTCCGGGACGGGGGTGCGGGCCGGTCCGGCCCGTGGCTCACGCCTCGACGGTGACGGCGGCCAGGTGCTTCTTGCCGCGGCGCAGCAGGGCCCACCTCCCGTGCAGGAGCTGGTCCGGGACCAGCTCGGCGTCCTCGCCGACGACCTTCTCGTTGTTGACGTAGGCCCCGCCCTCCTTGAGGGTGCGGCGCGCGGCGGACTTCGACTCCGACAGACCGGTCGCCACCAGCAGATCGACGACCTGGAGCCGGCCGGGTCCCACGCTGGCACCGGGCAGCTCGCGGGCCACCGAGTCCAGGGTCTGGGCGTCCAGCTCGGCGAGCTCTCCCCGGCCGAAGACGGCGGCCGAGGCCGCGATCGCCTTCTCGGTCGCCTCCACCCCGTGCACGAGCGAGTTGACCTCCCACGCGAGGACCTTCTGGGCCTCCCGCCTGAAGGGCTCCTCCTCGACGGCCCGGGCCAGCTCCTCGATCTCGGCCCGGGACCTGAACGTGAAGACCTTGAGCCGGTCGACCACGTCGGCGTCGGCGGTGTTGAGCCAGAACTGGTAGAACGCGTACGGCGAGGTGAGCTCCGGGTCGAGCCACACGGCGTTGCCCTCGGACTTGCCGAACTTCGTGCCGTCCGAGTTCGTGATCAGGGGGGTGCCGATCGCGTGCACCGACACCCCCTCGACCTTGCGGATCAGCTCGGTGCCCGAGGTGAGGTTCCCCCACTGGTCGGAGCCGCCGGTCTGCAGGGTGCACCCGTGGTCGCGGTAGAGGTTCAGGTAGTCCAGTCCCTGCAGGATCTGGTAGCTGAACTCGGTGTAGGAGATGCCCTCCTCCGAGTTCAGGCGCTTGGCGACGATGTCCTTCTTGACCATCGTGCCCACCCGGAAGTGCTTGCCGATGTCCCGGAGGAAGTCGATGGCGGAGAGCGGGGAGGTCCAGTCCAGGTTGTTGACCATCACGGCCCGGTTCCCGCCCTCGAAGGAGAGGAACGGCTCGACCTGACCGCGCAGCAGGTCGACCCACTGCGCCACGGTCTCCTTGGAGTTCAGGACCCGCTCGGAGGTCTGCCGGGGATCGCCGATCAGTCCGGTGGACCCGCCCACGAGTCCGATGGGGTGGTGGCCGGCGAGCTGGAGCCGGCGCATGAGCAGCAGCTGCACCAGGTGGCCGAGGTGCAGCGACGCCGCGGTGGGATCGAACCCGCAGTAGTAGGTGACCGTGTCCTCCGCGAGCGACTTCTCCAGCGCGGCCTCGTCGGTCGACACGTGCACGAGCCCGCGCCACTGCAGCTCCTGCCACACGTTGGCGAAGGACGGATCGTTGCGCTGGGAGTTCAGGTCCGTGGAAATTGGCACGGCTAACAAGTTACACCAGGGCGCGGCCCGGAGGCCCGCCGCGCCCCGGTGCCCGGTCAGGACCGGTCGAGCCCGGCCGGCAGCCGCCGTGCCGCGACGATGCGCAGCCGCTGGGTGGGCCGGGTCATGGCCACGTACAGGTTGCCGACCCCGCCCCCGACCTCCTCGACCAGCGCCTGCGGTTCCAGGACCACCACCGAGTCGAACTCCAGGCCCTTGGCGTCCCACGCCGAGAGCACCACGACCTGCCGGTCCAGCCGGCGGACCCCCGCGCCCACGAGACCGGGCAGCGCGCGGGCGAGCGCCGTTCCGAGCTCCTGGACGCGCGCCTCGGGCACGATCACCGCCAGCAGCCCGCCGTTGAGGAGCTCGAGCTCGGCCCGGACCTGGTCGAGGAGTCCGTCGACCACCTCGGCCGCGCCGACCCGGTGCACGATCGGCGGCTCGCCCTCCCGGACGGCGCGCGGGGCGGAGATGTCCAGTCCCGCCGCCCGGGCGACGTCGACGGCCGCCTCCGCGATCGCGGCGGGCGTGCGGTAGTTGACCGTGAGCTCGTCGAGCGCGAACCGGTCCCCCACGAACGGCTCGAGGGCGTCGCGCCAGCTGTTGGCGGCCGTCGCCGAACCGGCCTGGGCGATGTCGCCGACCACGGTGAAGGACTTCATGGGGCAGCGGCGCATGAGCACCCGCCACTGCATCGGGGAGAGCTCCTGGGCCTCGTCGACCACGACGTGCCCGTAGGCCCACGTCCGGTCCGCGGTCGCGGCCTCGGCCGCGGTCATCCGGTGCTGGGTCACCGCGTTGAAGTCGGTCAGCTGGGACGCGGTCACGATCCCGTCGGCGCCGACGTCCTCGAGGCTCTGGTGCATGTTCTGCAGGGCGTGCTCGGCGTTGTCCGTGGCCTTGCGGTGCTCCCGCTCCGCCTCGGCCCGCCGGCGCACGCCGGCGTCGTCGAGGTCGCCCAGCAGCTCGGCGGCCTCGTCGAGGAGCGGGACGTCCGCCACGGTGAAGGGGGCGCCGGCCGGACGCAGCAGGACCTCGACCTGCTCCGCGTCCAGGTGCGGGGCGGCGGACTCGAGGTAGTGGCGCTTGCTGAGGAGCTGGTCCACCAGGGTCTGCGGCGACAGCGGCATCCAGGCGAGGTTCAGCGCGATCCGCACGTCCCGGGACTGACGGATGTCCTCCGCGAGGTAGGAGCGGTCCATGACGTTGCCGCTGGTGGTGTTGAGGTGCTCCCCGAGCTGCTCGGTGAGCTCCCGCAGCGCGATCTTCACGAACGTGTTGCGCGCCTCGTTGTGCGGCTTCCCGGTGGCGCGCGCCTTGTCCCGGGCACGCTTGACGATCCGCGGGGTCAGCGTCACGCGGTGCGTGTCGACGCGCAGGACCTGGTCCTCCCGGGGCACCTTCTGCCGGTCCCGCACGGCCCGTGCGACGACGTCCGCCATGTCGAGCCCGGACTTGAGCCGGGCGGTCCGGGGATCGCGCTCGGGCGCGGCGACCACACCGGGGAACAGCTCGGACAGCGACGACATCACGACGCCGGTCTCCCCGAGCGCCGGCAGCACCCGCTCGATGTACCACATGAACGACGACGACGGCCCCACGATCAGCACGCCGGCCTTCCGCAGGCGCTCCCGGTGCTCGTAGAGCAGGTACGCCGCCCGGTGCAGCGCCACGGCGGTCTTGCCGGTGCCCGGCCCGCCCTGCACCACGCGGACCCCGGGCAGCGGGGCGCGGATGATCCGGTCCTGCTCGGCCTGGATGGTCGCGACGATGTCCGACATCCGACCGGTGCGCTTCTGGTTCAGCGCCGCGAGCAGGGCGCCCTCCCCGTGGAGCACGCCCTCGTCCTCGAGCATGTCCGGATCGAGGACGTCGTCCTCGAGGGCCGCGACGTCCCGCCCCTCGAGGATCAGGTGGCGGCGCCGGCGGATGCCCATGGGGCTCTGCGCGGTGGCCTGGTAGAAGGCGGCGGCCTCCCGGGCCCGCCAGTCCACCATGAGCCGCTGGTGGTCCGCGGTGGCCAGCCCGACGCGCCCCACGTAGCGGCGCTCACCGTCGTGCCCGTCCAGCCGGCCGAAGACGAGCCGGTGGTCCACGGCCTCGAGCTGGGCGAGGCGGTCCTCGTAGTGGGAGGCGAACGCGTCCCGCTCGGCGCGGTTCTGGTGGTTGCCGAACGACTCGCTGCGTCGCACGGCCGCGAGCTCCGCGGTCTTCTCGGCCCGCAGCTCGTCGAGCCGGTCGTAGAGCATCGCGACGTACGCGCGCTCGACAGCAAGTTGCTCGGCCGCCATGGTGGCGACGGTCTCTGCCATGGGTGGACACCTCGTTCCGGATCGAACAGACCAACGATTCTACCGGTCCGGCGGCCTCCCGACGGCGACGTCGCCGTGCGGTGCGTAACAGGGCCGCTGTCCGGCGCGGCGCCGCAGGTCAGATGCGGTACAGGGCGCGGACGCGGTGCCCGCCGAGCCGGCTCCGGCCCCGCAGCTCGGTCAGTTCCATGACGAGCCCGAAACCGGCGACGTGCAGCCCGGCCCGGTGCAGCAGCTGCGCCGTGGCCCCGAGCGTGCCTCCGGTCGCCAGGATGTCGTCGAGCACCAGCACGCGGGCGCCGCGGGGGACGTCGTCGGTGTGGATCTCCAGCACCGCCGACCCGTACTCCAGGACGTACTCCTCGCGGAAGGTCTCGCGCGGGAGCTTCCCGGCCTTGCGCACCGGGATCAGGCCCACGCCCGTCGCATAGGCCAGGGCCCCCGCCATGAGGAAGCCGCGGGCCTCGACGCCCGCCACGTAGTCGAACTGGCCGCTGAACGCGTCGGCCAGGGCGTCGACGGTCCGCCGGAGGCCGGCGCCGTCCGCGAACAGCGGCGTCAGGTCGCGGAAGAGGACCCCCGGCTCCGGGTAGTCGGGGATCTTCACGCACAGGCGCTCGATCATCTGCTCAACGGATTCAGTCACGTCGCTCATGCTAGCCGCCCGGGTCCCGCGCGGAGTCAGCGTCGTCGGCGCGCTGCCGCGGGCCGGTACGGGGAGACGGAGGGCTCGCCGGGGATCCACCACCGCCACGGGAACTCGGCCGACCCGCCGGGTCCGGACACCCCGGTGCGCGGGCCCGAGTCGGCGGGAGCCCGGGCCTCGGGCGGCGGAAGACGCAGGAAGAAGCCGGCGGCGACGTCGTCCGCCCCCGCGGCGAGCGCCGCGCCGTCGTGGGTCAGGTCGATGCCCAGGGCCTTGGCGAGGTTGCCCGGTCCCCTGGCCAGCGCCGCGTCCGGCACGGGGCTCGTCCGGCCGGCGGCCCGGCGGGCGCGGGCCAGCGCGAGGCCCTCGACGACCTCGCCGGCGCGCACGAGGCACCCGCCGGCGGTGCCCCGGGGCCGGCAGACCAGGTTGACGGCGTGGTGCATGCCGTAGGTGAAGTACACGTAGACGTGGCCGGGCGGCCCGAACATCGACGCGTTGCGCGGCGTCATCCCCCGCCACGTGTGCGCCCCGGGATCGGGCAGGTCGGTCCCGGCGGGACCGCCGTAGGCCTCGACCTCCGTGATCCGCAGGACCACGGCGCCCTCGCCGCTCCGGTGGCCGAACAGGCCGCCGAGCAGCCGCGGTGCCACCTCGGGGGCCGGCCGGGACAGCAGCTCGAGCAGCTCCGGCCCGCCGCCCGGCGCGCCACGGCTCATCCGGCGACGATCGGGGGGCGCCGCGAGAACGCCGCGACCTCGGCGACCTGGCGCTCGAGTTCGCCGATCTGCGCCGCCACGGCCGACGGTGCCGTGCCCCCCTGGGCGCTGCGGGAGGCCAGCGAACCCCCGACCGTCAGCACCTCGCGCACCCCGGGGTGCAGGTGCGCCGAGATCCCGGCGAAGTCATCGTCCGAGAGGTCCCACAGCTCGATCCCGCGCTGCTCGCAGACCCGCACGGCGTCCCCCGCGATCTCGTGGGCGTCCCGGAAGGGCACGCCCTGGCGCACGAGCCACTCGGCGACGTCCGTGGCGAGCGCGAAGCCCTGCGGGGCGAGCTCGGCCATGCGCCGCGTGTTGAACGCCAGCGTGGCGATCATCCCCGCGACGGCGGGCAGCAGCACCTCCAGCTGGTCGATCGCGTCGAAGACCGGCTCCTTGTCCTCCTGCAGGTCGCGGTTGTAGGCGAGCGGCAGGCCCTTGAGCGTGGCGAGCAGGCCCGTGAGGTCGCCGATGAGGCGGCCCGCCTTGCCGCGGGCGAGCTCGGCGATGTCCGGGTTCTTCTTCTGCGGCATGATCGACGACCCGGTCGAGAAGGCGTCGTCGAGCGTGACGAAGGAGAACTCCTTCGTGGCCCACGTGGTGATCTCCTCGGAGATCCGCGACATGTCCACGGCGATCATCGCGGTCACCCACGAGAACTCGGCGTAGACGTCGCGCGAGGCCGTGCCGTCGATGGAGTTGTGCACGGCGGAGTCGAAGCCGAGCTCGGCGGCCACCGCGGCGGGGTCCAGCCCGAGCGAGGAGCCGGCGAGCGCCCCGGAGCCGTAGGGCGAGACCGCGGCGCGGGCGTCCCAGTCGACGAGGCGCTGCACGTCGCGGAGCATGGCCCACGCGTGGGCGAGCAGGTGGTGGGACAGCAGCACGGGCTGGGCGTGCTGGAGGTGCGTGCGACCCGGCATGGGGGCCTCCGGGTGGGCCTTCGCCTGGTCCAGGAGGGCCTGCACGACGTCGAGGACGTCGCGGGCGAGAATCGCGGCGTGGTCGCGCAGGTACATCCGCCCGAGCGTGGCGATCTGGTCGTTGCGGGACCGGCCGGCCCGCAGCTTGCCGCCGAGCTCGGGGCCGGCGCGCTCGATGAGCCCCTTCTCCAGGGAGCCGTGCACGTCCTCGTCCGAGGCGGCGGGGGCGTAGGCGCCGGAGCGGACGTCGGCCTCCAGCCGGTCGAGCGCCTCGAGCATGCCCTCGAGCTCGTCGGCGCCCAGCAGGCCCGCCGTGCGCAGGACCCGGGCGTGGGCGCGGGAGCCCGCGATGTCGTAGGGGGCCAGGCGCCAGTCGAAGTCCGTCGACTTGCTGAGGGCCGCGAGGGCGTCGGCCGGTCCCCCGGCGAAGCGCCCGCCCCAGAGCGCGCCCTCGTTGGTCCCGTGCTTGTCCTGCTGCGCCATGTCTCTCCTTGATTCCGTCCTGGGATCCGCCGCGGCACTCCTGCCCCGGTGGACCGGGGGCGGTGGCGCGGGTGGGGGGCTCCGGCGTGCGCGGAGGGCCCCACCGCCGGGATGGGGCCCTCCGTCGTCGTGCCCGTTCCTGCTGGGACGAGCCTACGCGGTCGCGGTCTGCCCGCTCGCGGCCGCGAGCCGCTGGTCGCGGGACGCGGCGACCTTCGAGGACATCCCGAACAGCTCGATGAAACCGCGGGCCTGCGACTGGTCGAACGCGTCGCCCTCGTCGTAGGTGGCGAGGTTGAAGTCGTACAGGGAGGTGTTCGAGCGGCGACCGGTCACGGTGGCCTGCCCGGCGTGCAGGGTCATCCGGATGTCGCCGTCGACGTGCTTCTGGGTGTCCTGGATGAACGCGTCGAGGGACTGCTTCAGCGGGGAGAACCACTGGCCGTCGTAGACCAGCTCGGTCCAGCGCTGCGTGGCCATCCGCTTGAAGCGGGCCTGCTCGCGCTCGACCGTCACGTTCTCGAGCTCCCGGTGCGCGGCGATGAGGGCCATGGCGCCGGGGGCCTCGTAGACCTCGCGCGACTTGATGCCCACGAGGCGGTCCTCCACGATGTCGATCCGGCCCACGCCCTGGGCCCCGGCGCGCCGGTTCATCTCCTGGATCGCCTGCAGCGGGGTGACGGGCTGGCCGTCCAGCGCCACCGGGATGCCGCCCTGGAAGCTGATGACGACCTCGTCGGCCGGCGGCGGGAAGGTGGGGTCGTCCGTGTAGTCGTAGACGTCCTTGGTCGGGGCGTTCCAGATGTCCTCGAGGAACCCGGTCTCCACGGCCCGGCCCCACACGTTCTGGTCGATCGAAAAGGGGTTCTTCTTGGTCGTGGCGATCGGCAGGTGGTGCTTCTCCGCGTAGTTGATGGCCTTGTCGCGGGTCAGGGCGAGGTCGCGGACCGGGGCGATGCACTTGAGCTCGGGGGCCAGCGTCTGGATGCCCACCTCGAAGCGCACCTGGTCGTTGCCCTTGCCCGTGCAGCCGTGGGCCACGGTCGAGGCGCCGAAGCGCTTCGCGGCGGCCACGAGGTGCTTGACGATCACCGGCCGGGACAGCGCGGAGACCACGGGGTAGGCGTCCATGTAGAGGGCGTTGGCCTGCAGCGCGGGCATGCAGTACTCGGCGGCGAACTCGTCGCGGGCGTCGGCCACGTAGGCCTCGACCGCGCCGCAGTCCAGGGCGCGCCGGCGGATGGTCTCCAGGTCCTCCCCGCCCTGTCCGACGTCGACGGCCACGGCGATGACCTCGGCCCCCGTCGCCTCGCCGATCCAGCCGATGGCCACGGAGGTGTCGAGTCCTCCGGAGTAGGCCAGCACAACGCGCTCGGTCACGGTGTATCCCTTCGTCGGTGGTCCGGGCGCCACGACGTGGTCCCGCTCTCTGTGCATGACTATACACGACCACTTGTATTTATTCATACTCGGTGCGCCCGTCCGCGCCGCACCGGCCGTCACCCGGCAATTATGAGTAGCTAGCAATAGCGCGGCCCTTCCGCCATACTGGAGGGAAGGTGTCGTCCGCACCGATGACCACGCCCGGAGCGACGGGGGCCTCTGCACCCCGGCACTCCTGCACACCCGGTCCCTACCCCGAGAGGAACCCAATGACGAACGTTCCCGACCAGACCCTGACCACCCGCCAGGGCCACCCCGTCCGCGACAACCAGAACACCCGCACCATCGGCTCGCGAGGGCCCGCGACCCTCGAGAACTACGCGTTCCTCGAGAAGATGAGCCACTTCGACCGCGAGCGCATCCCCGAGCGCGTGGTCCACGCCCGCGGCACCACCGCCTTCGGCTACTTCGAGGCCTACGGCAAGTTCGGCGACGAGCCCATCGCGAAGTTCACGCGCGCCAAGGTCTTCTCCGAGGCCGGCAAGCGCACCGACGTGGCCGTGCGGTTCTCCACGGTGGCCGGCGGCCGCGACTCCTCCGAGGTGGCCCGCGACCCCCGCGGCTTCGCCGTGAAGATGTACACCGAGGAGGGCAACTGGGACCTCGTCGGCAACAACCTCGGCGTCTTCTTCATCCGCGACGCCATCAAGTTCCCGGACTTCATCCACTCCCAGAAGCCGGATCCCGTGAACTTCGAGGCCTCCGTGGCCAACCGCGCCTTCGACTTCTTCAGCCAGTCGCCCGAGGCGATGCACATGATCACGATCCTGTTCTCCCCGCGCGGGATCCCGGCGGACTACCGCCACCAGCAGGGCTTCGGCGTGAACACCTACAAGTGGGTCAACGCCGCCGGCGAGTCCCTCCTGGTGAAGTACCACTGGATCCCGAAGCAGGGCGTGAAGTCCCTGACCGCGGCCGACGCCGCGAACATCCAGGCGCAGACCCTGGGCTCGCACACGAAGGACCTCTACGACGCGATCGAGGCCGGTGACCACCCCGAGTGGGAGCTGCAGGTCCAGGTCATGGAGGACCACGACCACCCGGAGCTGGACTTCGACCCGCTGGACGACACCAAGGTCTGGCCCGAGGAGCTCTTCCCGCCCAAGCCGGTCGGCCGCATGGTGCTCAACCGCAACGCGGAGAACTTCTTCGCCGAGAACGAGCAGATCGCCTTCGGCACCGGCGTCCTCGTGGACGGCCTCGAGTTCTCCGACGACAAGATGCTCGTGGGGCGCACCTTCTCCTACTCGGACACCCAGCGCTACCGCGTGGGCCCCAACTACCTGCAGCTGCCGGTCAACGCCCCGAAGACGGCCGTGGCCACGAACCAGCGCGACGGCCAGATGGCCTACGGCGTGGACCACGCACCGGGCCAGAACCCGCACGTGAACTACGAGCCGTCCATCACCGGCGGCGTCCAGGAGGCCCCGAAGGGCGAGGACTACCACCCCGAGGTCGGCCCGGAGATCAACGCGCGCCTGACCCGCGCCCGGATCGAGCGGACCAACGACTACCAGCAGGCCGGTGAGCGCTTCCAGCTCCAGCAGGACTGGGAGAAGGAGGAGCTCATCGCCAACCTGGTCGGCGCGCTGTCGCAGTGCGACCGCCCGATCCAGGAGCGGATGGTCTGGCACTTCTTCATGGTCGACGACGAGATGGGCCGCCGCGTGGGCGAGGGCATCGGCGTCTCGCTCGACGACGTCAAGGACCTGGGCCCGCTGCCCACCCAGCGCCTGTCCGAGGCGGAGCAGCAGCGCGTGGCGAACCTCGGCAACAACGGCCCGCGCGACGTGGAGGGTCGCACCATGACCCACTGCGTCCCGAACGAGCGCGCCGCCGTGGAGCGGGAGCCGCAGGAGCAGAGCCCCGCGATGATGTCCAGCTGATCCCGTGACGGAGGCGCCCCACCGGGGCGCCTCCCCCCGGGTCGTGACGGACCTGTGACGGACCCACGACGGAGGAGG
>NZ_JBISWJ010000031.1:0-19649 GCF_044462225.1 Kocuria kalidii
CCTCCTCCGTCGTGCGCGGGCGGGTCAGCGGCGGCGCACGGCGCCCTCGAGGTCGAGGGAGCGCTTGAGGATCTTGCCGGTCGGGCCCTTGGGCAGCTCGTCGACCACCTTGTAGTAGCGCGGGTGCTTGTACCGGGCCACGCGCTCGCGCACGAAGGCGTCCAGCTCGTCGACCCTGGCGTCCCACTCCTCCTCGGGGACCTCGCGGAAGGCGACGACGGCCGCGACCTCCTCGCCCATCGCCTCGTCCGGCACCCCGACCACGGCGGCCTCGGCGATGCCGGGGAACTGGTAGATGACCTCCTCGACCTCGCGCGGGTAGACGTTGTAGCCGCCGCGCAGGACCATGTCCTTCTTGCGGTCCACGATGTAGTAGAAGCCGTCCTCGTCCACCCGGGCGAGATCGCCGGTGTGGAACCAGCCGTCACGGATCGCGGCCTCGGTGGCCTCCGGGTTGCGCCAGTAGCCGGCCATCACGTACTTTCCGGCCACCACGAGCTCGCCGATCTCGCCCACGGGGACCTGGTCGCCGAGGTCGTCCACGACCTGGAGCTGCGCCCCCTGCACCACGGTGCCGATCGACCCCGGTCGGCGCCCCTGGTCCTCCTGGTTGAAGCACACCACGGGGGAGGTCTCCGACAGGCCGTAGCCCTCGTAGATCGGCGCCCCGAAGACCTTCTCGAAGCGCTCCAGGACCTCCACCGGCAGCGGCGAGCCGCCCGAGACCCCGGCCCGCAGGTGCGGCGCCTCGAACGATCCGCCGCCCGCCGCCGAGAGCAGGGCGATGTACATGCTCGGCACCCCGGCGAAGACCGTGACCTCGTCCCGCACCAGGATCTCCAGCGCCTTGGCCGGCTCGAACCGGGGCAGCAGCGTGACGGTCGCCCCGGCACGGACGACGCCGTTGAGCGCCACGGTCTGGCCGAACACGTGGAAGAACGGCAGCGCACCGAACATGACGTCCCCGGGCCGCAGGGAGAACAGGTTCGCGGAGAGGTCGGCGTTGGACCGCAGGTTGTGGTGGGTCAGGACGGCGCCCTTGGGCCGGCCGGTGGTCCCGGACGTGTAGAGCAGGACGGCCGGCTCGTCGTCGGAGCGGTCGGCGACGTCCGGCAGCGGCGGGACCTCGCCGAGCGCCTGGAGGGTCCCCGCGGCGGAGACCTCGACCACCGGGACGTCCCCGGCCAGGTCCGCGACGGCGGCACGCGTCGCCTCCGCCATGGCCTCCCAGACGAGCACCAGCGACACCTCGGCGTTCTCGAAGTGGTAGGCCAGCTCCCGGGGGCTGAGCAGCGGGTTCAGCGGGACGACGACGCCGCCCGCACGCAGGATCCCGTAGTAGGCGATCGGCATGTGCGGGACGTTGGGCAGGATCATCGCCACCCGGTCCCCGGGGGCGATGCCCCGCGAGAGGAGCATCGACGCGACCCGGGCGGACAGGTCGTCGAGAGCACCGTAGGTCAGGACCGTGTCGTCGAGCACCACGGCACGGGACTCGGGGCGGGCCGCGGCCGTGTCGGTGAGGAGGGTGGCGAGATTCGTCATGCGGGGAGACTCCGGATCCCCGGTGCACGGGCACCGGCGCGAGGAACGGACGTGCAGTGAGCTGTGTCACACGAGCGTGACAGGTGGTTACTGCAACGTCAAGGCTCGGGTATTCCGGGATCGAGGGCGTGTCGCGGGTCCCGCCCCCGGCCCCGATAAACTGACCTGCAGGAGCACCGACCGACCGACCGTGGAGGAGCACTCGTGACCGAGAACGCCCAGCAGCCCCAGGACCAGTCCGCCCCCCAGCTGACCGAGGAGGAGATGGCCTACGTGCTGTCCCTGTTCGAGATGGCCCGGACGGGCGACACCGAGAACCTCCTGCCGGCCGTGCGCGCCGGTGTCCCGGTGAACCTCACCAACAGCAAGGGCGACACCCTGCTCGTCCTCGCGGCCTACCACCAGCGCGAGGAGACCGTCGCGGCGCTGCTCGAGGCCGGGGCGGACCCGGACCGGGTCAACGACAACGGTCAGACGGCGCTGATGAGCGCGGTCTTCCGGGGCAACGAGACGATCGTCCGGACCCTGCTCGAGGCCGGGGCCTCCCAGACGGCGGGCGCGCACTCCGCCCTCGACTTCGCGCGGGTCTTCGAGCGCACGGACCTTGTCCCGGTCCTGGAGGAGTACGCGGCCCGCTGAGGCCCCGGGGCCGGTTCCCCGGCTCGACGGCCGTCGAACGGGTGGAAGTTCGCCACCGGCGACGTCTCGGACAGGCCGCAGCCCTCGCGGAGGCGGATCGCGAACACGCCCTCGACGCGCAGGAGCAGGGTCACGGCGGCGCCCCGCGGAGACCCCCGCGTGGAGCGTCACGGTCCCGCCGAGGACGGGGAGGATGCTGTGGGACACCGTGCACCGCACCGCCCCGCGATCACGTCGTGGGCACCGGCGCCGCCCTCCGGCGCCCAGCTCTCACTCGGCGAGCTCCAGGAGCCGCCGGGCCACGGCGTCGCCGCCGTCGGCCTCCCGGCACACCACCACGATCGTGTCGTCGCCGGCGATGGTGCCGAGCACGGCCGGGAGCACGGAGGTGTCGATGGCGGAGGCGAAGTACTGGGCGGCTCCCGGCGGGGTCCGCAGCACGACCAGGTTGGCGCTCGCCTCGGCCGTGACCAGCAGCTCGCGGCACAGGCCGGCCAGGCGGGCGTCGAGCACCTCCTGGGTGATCCCCGAGGCGGGCGAACGATCGGCCCCGGCCCGGGGGACGGCGTAGACGAGGGACCCGGAGCCGTCCCGGACCCGGACGGCTCCGAGTTCCACGAGGTCGCGGGAGAGCGTGGCCTGCGTGACCTGGACGCCGTCCTCGGCCAGCCGGGCGGCCAGTTCCGCCTGGGAGTGGATCGCCCCGCCGGTCACGAGGGCGACGATCCGGGCCTGTCGCGCGGTCTTGGTCGCGGGGATGCTCATGCGGGGACGGCAGGGGCGTCGGCGGCGTCCAGGTCGTACCGCCCCGAGCGGGCCATGAGCCACACGAGGAGCGCCTTCTGGGCGTGCAGGCGGTTCTCCGCCTCGTCCCACACGACGGACTGCGGCCCGTCGATGACCTCGGCGTCGACCTCGCGGCCGCGGAACGCGGGCAGGCAGTGCAGGAACAGTGCGCCGGGCGCGGCCTGTGCCATCGCCGCGGCGTCCACGGCATAGGTCCTGAACACCTGCGCCCGGGCCTCCGTCTCCGCCTCGTGGCCCATGGACACCCAGGTGTCGGTGCAGACCACGTCCGCCCCGGCCAGCGCTGCGGCCGGATCGGTGGTCACGCGCACGGAGCCGCCGGTCTGCGCGGCGCGCTCCTCGGCGGCCCGGACGACCGCCGGGTCCGGGAGGTGGCTCGGCGGGCCGGCCACGCGCACGTGCATGCCGGCCGTGGCCCCGCCCAGCAGGTAGGAGTGGGCCATGTTGTTGGCCGCGTCCCCGAGGTAGGCGAACGTGAGCCCGGGAAGACTCCCCCGGTGCTCCCGGACCGTGAGGAGATCGGCGAGGATCTGGCAGGGGTGGTAGTCGTCGGAGAGCCCGTTGACGACGGGCACGGTCGAGGCCGCGGCCATCTCCTCCAGTCCGGACTGGGCGTAGGTGCGCCACACGATCGTCGAGACCATGCGGGAGAAGACCCGTGCCGTGTCCGCCACGCTCTCCTTGCCCAGCTGCGACTCCCCCGGGTTGACCATCAGCGCGTTGCCGCCGAGGTCCGCGATCCCGGCAGAGAAGGAGACCCGGGTCCGGGTCGACGTCTTGTCGAAGACCACGGCCACGGTCTGCGGTCCCGCGTAGGGCCGGTGGGCCCAGCGGTCGGCCTTGAGGACGGCGGCGAGCTCGAGCACCTCGGCCTGCTCCTGCGGCGAGAGATCGGTGTCGACGAGGAAGTGGCGGGGGGTCATGGACGGGTTCATGCGTCTTTCGGCGGGGTCTCGGCCACGGCGGGGGTCGTGACGGCGGCGGTGGCGGTGCGCAGGATCGCAGGGAGCGCGTCGAGGAAGGCGTGCGCCTGCTCGGTGGTCAGGATCAGGGGCGGGGCCAGGCGCAGGGTCCCGGGGCCGGTCGCGTTGACGATGAACCCGGCGTCCCGGGCCGCCTCGACCACGGCGGGGCCGAACGGGGCGGCCGCCCCCTCGGGGACGTCGAGGTCGGCGCCGATGAGCAGTCCGCGCTGGCGCACGTCGCCGATCCCGGGGACCGCGCGCAGCCCCTCGCCGAGCACGGCGCCGACCGTGCGGGCGTGCTCGAGCAGGCCGTCCTCCTCGATCACCGTCACGGTCGCGAGTCCCGCGGCGGTGGCCGGCGGGTTGCCGCCGAACGTCGTGCCGTGCTGGCCGGCCCCGAGCAGGGCCGAGACGTCCGGGCCGACGGTCAGCATCGCGCCGATCGGGAAGCCGCCGCCGAGCCCCTTGGCCAGGGTGATCGCGTCCGGCAGATCGCCGCCGGTCAGCTCCGCGGAGGAGGCGAACCAGCGGCCGGTCCGCCCCACCCCGGTCTGCACCTCGTCCACGATGAGCAGGGCGCCGTGCCGGCGCGTCAGCTCCCGGGCGCGCCGCAGATAGCCCGCCGGCAGCTCCCGCACGCCGGCCTCGCCCTGGACGGGCTCCACGATCAGCGCGGCGACGGTCCCGTCCAGCCGCTCCTCGAGGGCCTCGACGGTCGCGGGGATGTGCTCCACCCCGCCCGGCAGGGGCTCGAAGGGGGCGCGGTAGGCCTCCTTGGCGGTCAGGGCGAGCGCGCCCATGGTCCGGCCGTGGAAGGCGGAGTCGAGGGCGAGGACGGTGCCGCGCGGACGGCCGTCCGGGCCCGGGTGCTCGTGCCCGTGGCGGCGGGCGAGCTTGAACGCGGCCTCGTTCGCCTCGGTACCGGAGTTCGCGAAGAACACGTGCGAGCCCGCGGGCGCACCGGCCAGGGAGAGCAGCTTCCCGGCGAGGGCGATCTGCTGGGGGGAGGTGAAGAAGTTGGAGACGTGGCCGAGCGTGGCGAGCTGGCGGGAGACGATCTCCACCCAGCGCGGGTGGGCGTGGCCGAGGGCGTTGACGGCGATGCCGGCGAGCAGGTCGAGGTAGTCCCGGCCGTCGGCGTCGGTGACCACGGCGCCCCTGCCGTGGGTGAGCACGAGGGACGGGCTGCCGAAGACCCCGAGCAGGGAGTCGGCGTACTCGCCGAGCAGCGCCGTCTGGGCGGAGTACCTCGAGGCGGCGTGCTGGGCGGGAGTGTGCTGGGCGGCGGTCATGAGGATGCTCCGTGGTCGGGGACGAGCTGGGTTCCGATGCCGGTGTCGGTGAAGATCTCGAGCAGGCACGTGTGCGGGCGGCGCCCGTCCACGATGGACGCCCGGCGCGCGCCGCCCTCGACGGCCCGCAGGGCCGCCTCCATCTTCGGGATCATCCCGGCCTGCAGGCTCGGGAGCATGGCGCGCAGCTCCGTGGCCGAGAGGGACGCGATGAGCGAGTCCCTGTCGGGCCAGTTCGCGTAGAGGCCCTCGACGTCGGTGAGGGCCACGAACTTCTCGGCGCGCAGGGCCACGGCCACGGCGGCGGCGGCGGTGTCGGCGTTGACGTTGAGGATCTCCCCCGTGGGGCGCCCGCGCGCGTCGACCTCCGGTGCCACGGAGGAGACGACGGGGATCCGCCCGGCGTCGAGGAGCTGGGTGACGGGCTCGGCGTTGACCCCGACGACCTCGCCCACGTGGCCGAGGTCCACCTCCTCGCCGTCGACGACCGTGCCCCGGCGGACCGCGCGGAACAGCTCCGCGTCCTCCCCGGAGAGCCCGACGGCGTACGGGCCGGTGGCGTTGAGCAGGGAGACGAGCTCCCGCTGGACCTGCCCGGTGAGCACCATCCGGATGGCGTCCACGGCCTCCCGCGACGTGACCCGCAGCCCGCCGCGGAACTCCGACGCGATGCCCAGCCGCTCCAGCATGCGGTTGATCTGCGGTCCGCCGCCGTGCACCACGACCGGCTTGATCCCGACGTGGCGGAGGAACACCATGTCCTCCGCGAAGGCCGCGCGCAGGGGCTCCGAGACCATGGCGTTGCCGCCGTACTTGAAGACCATCACGGACCCGGCGTAGCGCTGGATCCAGGGAAGGGCCTCCATCAGGGTCCCCGCCTTCAGCTGGGCGGTCTCGTAGCGGGTCGGGTCACTGGGGTCGGTCATGGTTCTCCTGCGCCGTGGTGGGTGCTGTGCTGGTGGGCGGGCTGCTCAGCTGGAGTAGGCGCTGTTCTCCTCGACGTAGTCGTGGGTGAGGTCGTTGGTCCAGACGGTGGCGTCGGCGTCCCCGGCCTTGAGGTCCACCAGGACGGTGACCCTGCGGTCCGCCGCGAGGTCCACGCCCTCGCGCGGGTCCCCGATCATGCCGTTGCGGCAGACCATGACGCCGTTGATGGTGACGTCGAGCTTGTCGGGGTCGAACGCGGCGTCGGTGGTGCCCACGGCCGACAGGACGCGACCCCAGTTGGGGTCGTTGCCGTAGATCGCGGCCTTGAAGAGGTTGGAGCGGGCCACGGAGCGGCTCACGTCCTCCGCCTGCTTCTCGGTCACGGCGTTGACCGTGGTGATCTCGATGTCGTGGGACGCGCCCTCGGCGTCGGTGATGAGCTGCTGGGCGAGCGAGTGGCACACCGCGGTCACGGCCTGGCTGAACTCGAACTCGTCCGGGGTGATCCCGGAGGCGCCCGAGCCGAGCAGGGCCACGGTGTCGTTGGTGGACATGCAGCCGTCGGAGTCGGTCCTGTTGAACGTCACCTTCACCGCGTCCTCGAGCGCCCACTGGAGGGCGTCCGAGGAGAGCTCGGCGTCGGTCGTGAGGACCACGAGCATCGTCGCCAGGCCGGGGGCGAGCATGCCCGCCCCCTTGGCCATGCCGCCGACCGTCCACCCGTCGCGGACGTAGGCGGCCTGCTTGGAGACGGAGTCGGTGGTCATGATGGCCCGGGCGGCGGCGGCCCCCGCCTCGTCGTCGTCCCCGAGGGCCGCGACGACCCCGGGGAGGCCGCGCTCCATGACGTCCATGGGCAGCTGGATGCCGATCAGTCCCGTGGAGCACACCACGACGTCGCCGGCACCGATCCCGAGCGCCTCCCCCACGAGCTCGGCGGTCCGGTGGGAGGCCTGGAACCCCTGGGGTCCGGTGCAGGCGTTCGCCCCGCCGGAGTTGAGGACGACCGCCGCGGCCCGGCCGTCCGCGGTCGCGGCCCTCGACCACTGGATCGGCGCGGCGGCGATCCGGTTGCTCGTGTACACGGCCCCGACGTGGTGCTGGGGCCCGTCGTTGACGACGAGGGCCAGGTCCGGCCCCCCGGACTCCTTGAAGCCGGCCTCGACGCCGGCGGCGCGGAAGCCCTGGGCGGCGGCCACGCCGCGGGAGGTGTCGACCCGGAGGGTGCCGGCGGGCTGCTGGGACGGGTACGTTCTCACGGTGCGACTCCTTGGAGGTTCAGGCCGGTGTCCTCCGGCAGGCCGAGGGCCAGGTTCATGGACTGGACGGCGCCGCCCGCGGTGCCCTTGACGAGGTTGTCGATGACGCACGTGACGACGACCCGGCCCGCCCGGGCGTCGAGGGCGAGCTGGAGCTGGGCGTGGTTGGAACCGGCCACCGACTTCGTCGCCGGCCACCGCCCCTCGGGCAGGACGGTGACGAACTGCTCGGCCACGTAGGCGGACTCCCAGGCCTCCCGCAGCTGCGCGGCGGTCACGCCCTCGGCGATCCGGGCGGTGGCGGTCGTGAGGATGCCCCGGGGCATGGGGGCCAGCGTCGGGGTGAAGGAGATCCGCACACGCCGCCCCGCGGCCTTCGAGAGGCCCTGCTCGATCTCGGGGGTGTGCCGGTGGGCGCCGCCCACGCCGTACGGGGTCATGGAGCCCATGACCTCCGAGCCCAGCAGGTGGGGCTTGACGGCCTTGCCCGCACCGGACGTGCCCGACGCCGCGACGATCACGACGTCCTCGGGCTCCAGGAGACCGGCCGCGTAGCCGGGGCCCAGGGCGAGCAGGGCACTGGTCGGGTAGCACCCGGGCACGGCGATGCGCGTGGCGCCGCGGAGCGTCTCCCGCTGGCGGGTGCCCTCGACGTCCACGACGAGCTCGGGCAGGCCGTACGGCCAGGTCCCGGCGTGCGGGGACCCGTAGAACTGGTCCCACTCCTCGGCTGAGTCGAGGCGGTGGTCGGCGCCGGCGTCGATCACCACGGTCTCCGGCGGCAGCTGCGCGGCGATCGCGGCCGAGGCGCCGTGCGGCAGGGCGAGGAAGACGACGTCGTGGTCGGCGAGGTTCTCCACCGTGGTGTCGACGAGCACCCGGTCGGCGAGGGTGTGCAGGTGCGGCTGCAGCTCCCCCAGCCGCTGCCCGGCGTTGGAATGGGCCCCCACGGCCCCGATCTCGATCTGCGGGTGGCCGGCGAGGATCCTCAGGACCTCGCCGCCGGCGTAGCCGGATGCCCCCGAAACTGCTGCGCTGAACGTCATAAGGCCCACTCTAGCTCAAAGTTATGCATGGTCTTCAATAATTATGCACCCTGCCGGAGAGGACGGCGGCAGGGAGTCGACGGGTGCGCCCCGGACGGGGCGCGGCGGCACTCCCCTCGTGTCGGCCACGGGCCGCCCTCGATGTCCCCCCGGAACGGCCCTGTCATCAGAATCTACGCTTCCCGTACGCAAATCTCGATGATTGCGGGGGTATTCCCGTGCCCCCTCTTGTGCACACGCTACCCCCGGGAGGCCCCCGCCGGGAGAGCGGGGCCGCGGGCCGCGCCTACCATGGCAGGAGTTCCCGTCCGCGATGTCCAGGAGGTACCCGTCATGGTCCGTTCCGTCATGGTCGAGCGATCCGGAGGCCCCGAGGTCCTGTCCCTCGGCGAGCGCCCGGACCTCGAGCCGGGCCCGCAGCAGCTGCTCGTGGAGACCCGCGCCGCGGGGGTGAACTTCATCGAGGTCTACCAGCGCGAGGGCGTCTACCCGGTGGAGCACCCGTTCACCCCCGGCTCCGAGGGCATGGGCGTGGTCACGGGGGTGGGCGCCGAGGTGCAGCACTTCGCGCTGGGCGACCGGATCACCACGTCCCAGGCCGCCCGCACCTACGCCGACGCCTTCGTGGTGGACGCCGACAAGGCCCTGCGCGTGCCCACCGGCGTTCCCGACGAGGTCGCCGCGGCCGTTCCGCTGCAGGGCCTCACCGCGCACTACCTGGTCCGCTCGACGTACCCGGTCCAGGAGGGTGACGTCGCCGTGGTCACCGCGGGCGCGGGCGGGGTCGGGGGCCTCGCCGTGCAGCTGCTGAAGTCGCGCGGGGCCACCGTGATCGCGCTCGTGGGCTCGCAGGACAAGGCGGAGACCGCGCGCTCGCTGGGCGCCGACTTCGCCCTGGTGGGCTACGCGGGCTTCGCCGAGCACGTCCGGGAGCTCACCGGCGGCCGCGGCGCCGACGTCGTCTACGACTCGGTCGGCAGGGACACCTTCGACGAGTCGCTGAGGGCGCTGCGCAAGCGGGGGGTGCTGGTGCTGTTCGGCGGCTCCTCCGGCCAGGTCCCCCCGTTCGACCTGCAGCGGCTCGCCCAGCACGGGTCGCTGTACGTCACCCGGCCCACCCTGAACGACTACCTGCTCGACGAGAAGGAGCGGAGCTGGCGGGCGGGCGAGCTGTTCGACGCCGTGCTCGACGGGTCGCTGACCATCCGCGTCGCCGGGACGTTCCCGCTCGCGCAGGCACGGCAGGCGCACGAGCTGCTCCAGTCCCGCGCCGCCCAGGGCAAGCTGCTCCTCGTCCCGTGAGCCCGGCACCGATGCACCGCTATCTGGGCGCCGACGGCGTGCGCGACCCCTACACCCCGTTCGTCGGCTGCTGCGCGGCCACCGTGGAGCACTACGACCTGGACCTCGACTACGACGTCGAGGACAACGGGCTCGAGGCGAGGGCGACCCTGACCTGCCGTGCGCTGCACGACACCGACCGGATCGAGCTGGACCTCACCGAGCTCGCCGTGACGGACGTCCGCTTCGGCACCGGCGGCCTCGGCGGGCTCCTCGGCGGCCGCAGGGTCCGCGTGGACCACCGCGGCAGCCGCCTCCTGCTGACCCTGCCGCGCGTCGTCGCCGCCGGGGAGACGTTCTCGCTCACGATCGCCTACGAGGGGTACCCCGAGTCCCTGGACGGGCCCTGGGGGGAGATCGGCTGGGCGGAGCTCGACGACGGCGTGCTCGTCGCCGGCCAGCCCACCGGGTCCTCCACGTGGTTCCCGTGCGTGGACCACCCCTCCCACATGGCGACGTACCGGGTCACCGTGCACGCGGACGCCGACTACGAGGTGGTGGTCCACGGCGAGCTGGAGTCCGTGCGGGAGCGCGACGGCGAGCGCCACTGGGTGTACACGTCCCGGGTGCCCCTGCCGCCGTACCTGGCGACCGTGCAGATCGGCCCCTACGAGCGGCGGCAGCTCGCGGGCTCCCGGGTCCCGCAGCACCTGGTGTGCTCCAAGAAGCGGCGCAAGAAGGCGGAGCGGACCTTCGCCGAGCAGGGCCGGATGATCGAGGTGTTCAGCGACTGGTTCGGCCCCTACCCCTTCCCGAGCTACACCGTGGTGGTCGTCGACGAGTCGCTCGAGGACCCGTTCGAGTGCTACGCGTGCTCCGTGTTCGGCAAGAACCAGCTGGGCACCGACTGGGAGGAGCAGCGGCTGGTCGCCCATGAGCTGGCCCACCAGTGGTTCGGCAACAGCCTGGTCCTCTCGTCCTGGCAGGACATCTGGCTCAACGAAGGGTTCGCCTCCTACGCGGAGTGGATCTGGTCCGAGGCCTCCGGGGACCGGACGGCCCGCTGGCACGCCGAGAAGGCGCACCGGACGCTCTCGAAGATGCGCCAGGACCTCGTGATCGGGGACCCGGGACAGGTGCGGCTCTTCGACGACGTCGTGTACGTCCGGGGCGCCCTCACCGTCCACGCGATCCGCGAGACCGTGGGCGAGGAGGCCTTCCGCGCCCTGCTGCGCGGCTGGGCCACCGGGAACCGGGAGGCGTGGGTGAGCACGGAGGGCTTCCGGGCGCACCTGCGCGGGCACGTGCCCGAGCCCCGGTGGGCGGAGGTCGACGGTCTGCTCGACGCGTGGCTGCTGCGCCCGGGACTGCCCGCCCTGCCCTGAGCGGCGCCGGGAACGGAGAGGGCCCCCGCCGGACGCGGTTCGTCCGGCGGGGGCCCGTGGTGCGGGTCAGCGCCCGTCGCGGTAGAGCCGGCGCGCCGCCCAGATCCCGCCCGCGGCCGCACCGACGCCGGCGAGCAGCAGCAGACCCGCCCGGACGCGCTGCCCCGTGATCGTGCCCGCGGTGATGCCGTCCCCGAACTCCCCCGCCTCCGCGGTGCGGACCACCTGCAGCGTGCCGTCCTCCACGGCGAGCAGTGCGTCGGCCTCCTGGTGGAACGCGTCCTCGCCGGAGCCCGTCTGCGTGCCGCGGAAGACGATCTCCTCCCCCGCCTCCGGGACGCGCGGGTCGGCGAGGCCCGAGTCGAAGGGCTGCCCGGTGACCGCCTCGTCGCCGGGCAGCACCCCGCGGTAGATGGGGTTGTACGTCTTGGTCTGCAGGTCGTTGGTGAGGTCCTGGTACTGACCCGAGATCACCCACGACCGGTCCGCATAGCCGGCCAGCTGCCGGGAGGCGTCCCAGGCGAGCGCCGCGCTCACCGCCAGGACCAGGCCGAGGAGGAGACCGAGGAGGCCCACGGCGATCGGCTTCCAGGCGACAACCCGGCGGGGACGGCCGTCGTCGTCGCGCTCGTCCTGGTCGTCGTCATGGTCCTCGTCGAAGGCGAAGAACGCGTCCTGGCGGTCGGTGGTCTCCTCGGTCATGGTCAGCTCCTGGAACGGGTCGGGAAAGGGGGGGCAGATCGCGGTGCGGGGCTCGCGGCCGGGGACCCGGTGCCACAGTACCGAAGTCCACGGCCGGGACCCCGGCGTTCGCAAGTGTTACCGCGGGGGTCGGGGCGAGCGGCGGGGAAAGGACGGACGGCCCGCCCCCGGGCGGGGGCGGGCCGTCCGCCGGGACGGGACCGATCAGCCGCGGAGCACGGCCCCGTGCCGCTCGGCCGCCACGGCGACGGCCGCCTCGCGGGCGGCGGAGGCCTCGTCCGCGGTCAGGGTGCGGTCCGGGGCCCGGAAGCGCAGCGCGAAGGCGACCGACTTCCGGCCCTCCTCGACGCCGGGGCCCTGGTAGACGTCGAAGACGCGGACGTCCTCGAGCAGCTCCCCCGCGCCCTCCTCCAGCGCGGAGCGCAGCTCCGCGGCCGGGACCGCGGCGTCGACGACCAGCGCGACGTCCTGCGTGGCGGCGGGGTAGCCCGAGATCGGGCGCGCCTGCACGACCTCGACCTCGGCGCCGACGAGCGTGCTGAGGTTCAGCTCCATCGCCACGGTCCGCTCGGGCAGGTCCTGCGCGGCCACGAGCTGGGGGTGCAGCTCGCCCGCGTAGCCCAACGGGGTGCCGTCGGCCGTGGCGAGCACCGCGGTGCGGCCCGGGTGGAACGCCTGGTGGGTGCCCTGCCGGACGACCAGCTCGACCCCGAGCACCTCGGCGGCCAGCCGGGCGGCGTCGAGGGCGTCCTGCCAGTCGTAGGGCCGGGGGGCGGTCCAGGGGCTCTCGGCCGCGTCCCGGCCGGCGAGGACCGCCGCCAGGTGGCGCGGCTGGGCCGGCACCCCGGCCTCGAGCTCGTCGAGCACCGCCCGGCCCGGGTGCGCCCCCAGAGCCGGGATGCCCGCCGAGCCCAGCTGCTCGCCGGGGCGGAACACCCGCCCGACCTCGTACAGCGCCAGGTCGCGGAAGCCGCGGGACGTGTTGCGCCGCAGGACGTCGAGCAGCCCCGGGAGCAGGGACACGCGGAGCATCCCCTGGGCCTCGCTGATCGGATTGGCCACCTTGACCGACGGCACGGGCACCCCGGCCTCCGGGGCGCCCCACAGCTCGTTGTCCGCCTGCGAGACGAACGGGTACGCGAGGACCTCGGTGAGACCCGCGGTCGCCAGCGCGTCAGCGACCCGCTTGCGGGCCTGCTGCTCGACCGTCAGACCGCGGCCGGGAGGCGCCACGGGGAGCCGGGAGGGGATCACGTCGTAGCCGACCAGGCGGGCGATCTCCTCGACGAGGTCCTCCTTCTCGACCAGGTCGGTCCGCCACGACGGGGGGACGACGCGCCAGCCGTCGTCGGTGGCGTCGACCTGCGCGCCGAGCTCCACGAGGGTCGAGACGACCTGCTCCGCCGTGTACTCCACGCCCACGCGCCGGCCCGGGTAGTCCCAGGGCAGCTCGATGGGCGCGGGGACCGAGGTGTGGTCGACGTCCGTCACCTCGGGGCCGGCCGTGCCGCCGGCGAGCTCCACGAGCAGCTCGACGGCGCGCTGGGCGGCCACCGGGGCGATCTGCGGGTCCACGCCGCGCTCGAAGCGCTTGGACGCCTCGGAGGGCAGCCGGTGCCGTCGGGTGGTGCGGGCGATCGAGACCTCGTCGAAGCGGGCCGCCTCCACCAGCACGTCGACGGTGCCGTCCGTGACCTCGGTGGCGGAGCCGCCCATCACCCCGGCCAGGCCGATCGGCCCGGAGCCGTCCGTGATCAGCAGGTCCTCGGGGTCCAGGGTGCGCCGCCTGCCGTCCAGGGTGGCCAGCGTCTCCCCCGGCGCCGCGCGCCGGACCCGGATGCCGCCGCTCAGCTGCGCGAGGTCGTAGAAGTGCAGCGGCTGGCCGAACTCGAGCATCACGTAGTTGGAGATGTCCACCGGCAGGGAGATCGAGCGGATCCCGGCCAGGCGCAGCCGCGCCGACAGCCACGGGGGCGTGGGGGCCGTGGCGTCGACGCCGGTCACGGTGCGGGCGACGAAGCGGGTGCACCCGGGTCTGCCGTGGATCGGTGCGCCGTCGTCGAGGGCCACCGGGAACCCGTCCGTGGTCGGCGCGGGCACGCGGGCCGCCACGGCCGCCGCCGGGTCCGTGAAGGGCCGGCGCACCGCGTGGCAGTACTCGCGGGCCACGCCGCGGATCGAGAACGCGTAGCCGCGGTCCGGGGTCACGTTGATCTCGGCGGCCTCGTCGTGCAGCCCGAGCAGCTCCAGGGCGTCGGCGCCGAGCTCCGGGTCCAGGCCGAGGGTCGAGAGCACCAGGATGCCGTCGTGGTCCTCCCCGATGCCGAGCTCGCGCACGGAGGCGATCATCCCGGCGGAGGTGTGGCCGTAGGTCTTCCGGGCCGAGATCGTGAAGTTCCCGGGCAGCACGGCGCCGGGCAGCGTCACCACGACCTTGTCCCCGACCTCGAAGTTGTGCGCCCCGCAGATCACGCCCTGCACACCGGAGGGGTCGATGCCCTTGCCGGTCAGGGTCTGCTCCCGGCCCTCGGGGACCACGCGGACCGTGCACCAGTTGACGGTCTTGCCGTTGGAGTGGGTCTCCGGCTCCTTGGACAGCACCTGGCCCACCACGACCGGGCCCGTCAGCTCGTCCGTGGGCCGGTGGACGGCCTCCTCCTCGAGGCCCACCTGCACGAGGGTGGCCAGCACGTCCTCGGCGGTCGCGTCCGCGGGCACGGGGGCGTGCTCGCGCAACCATGACAAAGGAACTCGCATGTCTCTAGATCTCCATCCCGAAGTGCTCGCTGAAGCGGATGTCGCCCTCGACCATGTCACGCATGTCCGGGACGTTGTTGCGGAACTGCAGGGTCCGCTCGATGCCCATGCCGAACGCGAAGCCGGAGTACACCTCGGGGTCGATGCCGGCCGCGCGCAGCACGTTCGGGTGCACCATGCCGCAGCCGCCCCACTCGATCCACTGCGGCCCGCCCTTGGCGTCGGGGTGCCACACGTCCATCTCGGCGGACGGCTCGGTGAAGGGGAAGTAGTTGGGCCGCAACCGGATCCTCGCGCCGGGTCCGAACATCTGCCGGGCGAAGTGCTCGAGCGTGCCCTTGAGGTCGGCCATCGACAGGCCCTTGTCCACGGCCAGGCCCTCGACCTGGTGGAAGACGGGGGTGTGCGTGGCGTCGAGCTCGTCGGTGCGGTAGGTGCGCCCCGGGACGACGACGTAGACCGGCAGCTCGCGGGTCAGCAGCGTGCGCATCTGCACCGGCGAGGTGTGCGTGCGCAGCACGAGGTGCGCCTCGGGCGGGTCCACGAAGAACGTGTCCTGCAGCTCCCGGGCCGGGTGGTCGGGCTTGAAGTTCAGGGAGTCGAAGTTGTACCACTCGGACTCGACCTCGGGACCGTCGGCGACCTCCCAGCCCATCGCCACGAACGTCTCGCCGATGCGCTCCATGAGGTTGGTCAGGGGGTGCCGGCCGCCCAGCCGCCGGCGCCGGCCGGCGGCCGTGACGTCCACGGCCTCCTCCACGAGGATCCGGGCGTCCCGCTCCTCCTCGAGCACCGTGGTGCGGGCGGCGACCGCCTGGTTGACCCGGCCGCGGGCCTGGCCGACGAGCTTGCCGGCGGCGGCCTTCTGGGTCTTGTCCAGCGCGCCGATCCGCCGGTTGGCCAGGGCCAGCGGGGACCGCTCCCCCGCGTGGGCGAGCCGGACGCCCTTGAGCTCGTCCAGGTCGGCGGCGTTCTCGACCGCCATCAGGGCGGCGTCCACGGCGGCCGCGACCGCGGTCTCGTCGGTCGGGTCGACCGCGTCGCGCGGCGCGGTCTCGGATGGCAGTTCAGACATCAGCACTGGCTTCTTCGGCTCGGGGACGGTGTCGTCCGCGCACGCCCGTTCCACGGCGGGTGGAACGTGCAACGCAACGGGCAACACGGGGAAGCCCGGGTCGGGGCGGATCGCGGGCGGATCCCAGTCTAGGCCACTCGTTCCGGGGGCCGCCCACCGCTCCCGCGGCTCGGTGTCCCGGGCCGGGACCTGGTAGGACTGGAGCACCCCGCCGTCCACGCCGAAGGAGTTCCGTGCCCTACGTCTTCCTGGCCCTGGCGATCACCGCCGAGGTCGTCGGCACCTCCCTGCTCAAGTACACGGAGGGGTTCAGCCGGCTCTGGCCCACCGTGGGCAGCCTGGCCATGTACGGCGTGGCGTTCGCGCTGCTGGCGCAGACGCTCCGGACGATCCCGGTGGGCGTCGCCTACGCCATGTGGTCCGGGCTGGGGACGGCGGCCATCGTCGCGATCGGTGCCGCGTTCCTCGGCGAGCCGCTGACCGTCACCAAGGTGGTGGGGGTGTCCCTGGTGATCGCCGGAGTGGTGGTCCTCAACCTGGGCGGGGCGCACTGAGCCGCCGTAGGCTGGCGGCATGACGCGTGCACTGAGCCGCCCGGCCCGCCTGCGGCAGCTCTGGAACATGACGAACCTGTCCACGCCGCTCGGGCTGCTGGTCGCGGCGGCCACCCGCACGAAGGTGGTCAGCGGACCGGACGGGCTGATCCTGGGCTTCGGCTACCGGCCGCGGCTGCCGAAGGCCGGGGCCTTCACCGTGGGCAACGTGGTCCTGTTCCGCGCCGGTCCCGAGGACGTTGCCGCCCGCCCCCGGCTCCTCGCCCACGAGTCGCGCCACGCCACCCAGTGGGCACAGTGTCTGGGACTGCCGTTCCTGCCGGCCTATCTCGCCGCTGCGGGCTGGTCGGTGCTGCGCTGCGGGCACCCCGCGCTGCACAACCCGTTCGAGGTGCGGGCGGGCCTCGCCGACGGCGGCTACCGCCCGCCCGGCCGGCCCTGACTCTCGGTTCCCCCTGGTGCGCTGTCGGGCATCCGAAGCCGAGCGTCCGCCCCGGTCACGCCCGATGGCCGCCAGTACCCGTTTCGCGCACCGTGGGTCACCTCCGCGTCGGACCCCGCACCGGGTCGCGGGTCCGGTGTCGCGTCCACCACCTGTTCACGGGGCGCGACGCACCGAGGCGAGGCGGGTTCCCGGGTTCCCGGGTTCCCGGGTTCCCGGAGTCATGAGGACAGCAGAACGGCCCCGTATCGATCAGGGTGCGGAGCCGTTCGGTCCCACGCGCGCTGGGCGCGCGCTCCGGCAACGAGCGATGACAACGGAACCGGTGACAGCGGCGAGTCCGGCCAGGCCCAGGGCGGCGGGCCCGGCAGAGGGCCCGGGTGAGTCGGCCGTGGAGAGGCTCGGCTCGGGCGCGGGCTTCATGATGCCTGCGAGCGCGGTGATCTTCAGGCTGTGATCCTCGCGCTCGGCCGGCATGTCCCCCGGTCCGTGCCGGCGGTGCCAGGGACGCGATGGCGCGCCAGTCGATGACCGGTGTGAACAGCGTGGCAGGCGATCAGCCCGGGCAGCCTGGCCACGCGGCGTCCGGCTGTGGCCACCGGGCACTTCGAGGCCACCGGCCACCCCGACATGACCATCGTGTCCCCGGGCTCCCGGGTGCATGCCGCCGTCAGCGGCATCATCGTCTTCGACCCAGCACCGGACCACGTCCGCCAGGTCCGCAGCACCGTGAATCCACCGAAGCACGGACCTGGAACACCAGCAACCCCACCGCCCTTGACTCAGTCACCACTCGCTCAGGGAGCGGCCTCCACCGCGAAACCGCGGTAACGGAACCATCCGGCGGAACGGCAGTACAAGGAGATGCTCAGGGGAGAGGTACAGAATGCGGTCATGGACATCACCGACAACGGGCCGAAACCGAACGCGTTCGACATCGAGAGCGCTACGACGGAGAACGCTGCCTACCGCCGCGTCGCCTGGACGGGCAAGCATCTGCAGGTGACGCTCATGTCGATCGAGCCCGGCGGAGCGATTGGTCTCGAGGTGCATCACGGCACCGACCAGTTCCTGCGCATCGACGCCGGCAAGGGCCGCGCGAAGATGGGGCCTTCGAAAGACAATCTCTCGTTCCAGCAGGACGTCGAGGACGGCTGGAGCATCCAAGTGCCCGCCGGCACGTGGCACGACGTGGAGAATACCGGGGACGAGCCGCTGCGCCTCTATGCGATCTACGCGCCCACGCACCACGCGCAGGGCATCGTGCAGAAGGCTCCGGAAGACGCCGAGAAGGACGAAAAGCAGGGCCGTGACGAGCCGCCGCCGTGGATCGATGAGGTCGACGACCAGGGCGAAGAGACCGCCTGAGCCGCTACAACGATGACATGACTGTCCGGTAGCCGGGCCTTATCTGAAGTCATCAGAACTGACCGCCGTTGACCCACTGTCGATGACCGACCGGAGACTGCACAGCGGCGCTTTCGGACCTCTGCTCTGCCCACCGCGCGGGCGAGCCGACTCAGCTACCACCTGATGGTGCGGCAGTCCCGCCCGTCAGTCCGAGTCAGGACCGGAAGAGCCCGCTGTAGGCGTTGAGAGCGAGCTGGCCGCCAAGGTGTGCATAAAGCACATTGCTGTCAGCTGGGATCTCCTGGCTGCTCACCAGATCGATAAGCCCGGCCAGGGACTTCCCTTCATAGACAGGATCGGTGATCATGCCCTCGAGCGAGGCGCCGAGCCGGATGGCTTCCAGGGTGGAGTCCACGGGAATCCCGTACAGGTCGCCCGCCCAACCTTCCATGACGGTAATCTCGTCGTCGCGCAGTTCGCGGCCGAGACCGATGAGTTCGGCGGTGTTTCGGGCAATGCGCCCGACCTGATCACGGGTCTTCTGCAAGGTCGCTGACGCATCGATGCCGATGACGCGGCGGGGCCTGTCCTGGCCGGCGAATCCAGCGATCATGCCGGCGTGCGTGGACCCGGTGACCGTGCAGACGACGATGGTGTCGAAAAAGATCCCAAGGTCCTGTTCTTGCTGTTCCACCTCGTACGCCCAGTTGGCGAACCCGAGCCCGCCGAGTGGGTGGTCCGATGCGCCGGCCGGAATCGCGTACGGCGTGCCCCCGGAGGCCTTGACCTCTTCGATGGCGTTCTCCCAGCTGCCACGAATGCCGATGTCGAAACCCGAGCTGTCCAGCCGGACGTCTGCTCCCATGATGCGTGAGAGCTGAATGTTGCCGACGCGGTCCGACAGGGGATCCGGCCAGTCGACCCAGTTCTCCTGGACCAAGTGGGCCTTCAGACCCAGCTTCGCGGCCACCGCTGCGACCTGTCGCGTGTGGTTGGACTGGTAGCCGCCGATTGACACCAGCGTGTCGGCCCCCTGTGCCAAGGCATCCGGGACCAAGTATTCGAGTTTTCGGGTCTTGTTCCCGCCGAAGGCGAGCCCACTATTGACGTCCTCGCGCTTGGCCCAGATCGGGGCCCCGCCCAGATGCTTGCTCAGGCGGGGCAGCGGATGCACCGGGCTCGGCCCAAAGGTGAGAGGATAACGCTCAAAATCGGTGACTGCCATCGGGTTTCCTTCCCTAGAGCCTTGAGGTGAAGCAGAGCGCCAAACGAGTTTTTCTTATCGGGCCGGCGGTCAGACACGCGGTGACCGGCGGAGTAGCACGAGGTGGCACGGCGCAGGGCCCTCGCGGGAGGATCGGTTTTCGACCACAAGGACCATCCATGTTTGTCGACTCTTCCATCAGCAACGTACCCATTGAAACCCTGGACCACTTCGCCAACCTGATGCACCTCCACCGCAAGGTCCACGACACCCGTCCACACCAACAGGCTGGCACGGCCCAGACCCAGGCGAAGCTCGCCCTGCGCTGGTACCGCGACGCGGCGCGGGTCATCAACCTGGCCCGTCACTTCCTACTGCTTGTCCCTCCAGTAGGAGGACAAGCAGTAGGAAGTGACGGG
>NZ_JBISWJ010000032.1:0-47033 GCF_044462225.1 Kocuria kalidii
CGGCCACCTCACGGTGGCCGCCCGCGTTCATGCCCGTGAGATGGAGATTTTTCGCAGAATGACCTGTTCCCGCTTTCCCGGACAGGTGTTGTTGCATGATCATGCCGCGGGCGCGGCGGTGGTGAACAGGGTTTCGTAGTCGACGGGCGAGAGATAGCCGATCCCGGAGTGACGGCGACGCGGGTTGTAACAGGCCTCGATCCACTCGAAGATCGCCATCGCGAGCTCGGCGCGAGTCGCCCAGCTGCGGCGGTCGAGCAGCTCGACCTGCATAGACCCGAAAAACGCACTGTCTCAAGCGCTACTACGCCCGCCACCTGTTCCGGGTCCTTGAGGCGTCTCCGATGCCCTCTTGACACCCATAGGAGCATCTCCATGAGGGAGTTGTCGTAAGCGCAGGCGACTGTTCCCATCGAGCCCATCAGGCCGGCCTCGCGCAGTCGGGTGCCGAAGAGCCAAGACGTGTATTGCCTGGGTTCAACCGGTCGTTGCAACACCGGGTTGGTGAACAGAGCGTAGCTGCTCCTCGAAGACCTCCGCGGGAGTCTTCCAGTCGAGGCTCTTTCGGGGTCTGTTGTTGAGAGCAAAGGCGACTGCTTCGAGGTCTTCGGCGGACCAGCGTGAGAGGTCCGTGCCTTTGGGGAAGTACTGGCGCAGCAGCCCGTTGGTGTTCTCGTTCGTTGGGCGCTGCCAGGGCGAGTGCGGGTCTGCGAAGAACACCTTCGTGCCCGTTTCGAGCGCGAACTGGGCGTGGCCGGAGAGCTCCTTGCCGCGGTCCCAGGTGAGCGTCTTGCGAAGTTGCTCGGGGAGCTTGGTCATCGACGCGATGAGCGCGGCATTCATCGCAGCGGCGCCGTATCCACCCAGCGCGGGACCGTTTTTGACCGGCGGGGCCTCGCCCCAGCCCTCCGAGCGGGGAAGGTGCACCAGCAGGGTCGAGCGGCTCTTGCGTTCCACGAGCGTGCCGATCGCTGACCGACCGGTGCCGATGATCAGATCCCCCTCCCAGTGGCCGGGAACAGCGCGGTCCGCAGCTTCAGCGGGACGCTGCGAGAACACGACATCCGCGGTGACATGCCCTGCGGGTCGATTCTGCGCTCGAGCTCGTGGCTGTCGAAGTGCGCGGCCTGTTCGCAGGCAGGTGACGAGCTCGCGTTCGAGCGCGCCACGGCCCTGGATGAACAGCGCCTGGTAGATCGCCTCGTGGCTGACGCGCATGGATTCATCATCCGGGAAGTCGAGCTTCAACCGATGCGAGATCTGCTCCGGACTCCACGCGATCGCCCACCGCCGGTCCTGCCGGTGCGGCTTGTTCAGCCCCTTCCATACCGGCGGCTGCGGCCCGACGACGACCGCGCCGTCGGGCCTGCGGACGGTGCCGGCCAAACGCTCCTGCACGTACTCCCGCAACCTGTCATCGGTCGCCAGCTTCGCGCTCTTCGGGCGCTTCGCCGCCTGCTGAGCCTTCCACTGCGCCACCAGCGCCCGGTACTTCGCCTTCCCGCCCCGCGTAGCCGCGTTGCGGCGCAGCTCGCGAGAGATCGTCGAGGGGTCACGCCCGATCCTGCGCGCGATCTCACGCACGCCAACCTGTCTGGCGCGCAGCAGCGCGATCTCCTCGCGTTCCTCGAAGGACAAGTAGCGCCCGGTGGGTTCAGCCAATGAGATCGGCGGCATGCCGCCAGCGTGGCGAAACCAGCGAGTTCCGACCGGCCACGACACACCGACCGCCAACGACGCCTCGACGGTCGTGACGCCCGTGGCGATCAATCTCCAGAACTGGCGCTGCACCGCCCCGTGAGGGATCGGGTCGCCCGGGTGAGCGCATCTGCGGCCGCAGCGCCCGATCTGCGCGCCACTGCCGACGCGCGCCCTCGGGCACATCGCCGGTCTTCTTGCTCCAATCCGCCGTCGCCATCGTCGAACACCTCCGATTCCAGGAAGGTGTTGCGACGACCGGTTGAATCCGCCTTGAGCCCCGCGGTCACTGTGGACCACGGTTCCGGCGGGTTTGCGCTGCCACCGGGCCATGTCCGGGGCGTCCACGACGAGCTCGGTGCGCAGGTGGTCGGCGATCGCCCAGCCCACGCACCGCCGGGAGTGCACATCGATGACCGCCGCGCAGTAGACCCATCCATCGCTGGCTCGATGTTGGGTGATGTCGGTGACCCACAACCGGTCCGGCCGGTCCGCCGCGAACCTCCGCTGCACGTGGTCATCAAAGACCGCCGGATCCCGACGGCTGCCGTGGCGCCACCGACGCCGGTGCACGCCCTACAACCCGTCCAGACGCATCAGGCTCGCAACCCGCTTGTGCGACATCGCCACGCCCAACCCCAGCCGCAGCTCGGCACGGCACGGCAACGCCGCACCCCATAGGTCTGGAGTGAGGTGACGTGAATAGCCCGAAGTCTCTCCAGCAGGCAGGCGTCCTCGACATCACGTGCTGAAGGGTTTTGTGGCCTGCCCACTCGTAGTAACTCGTAGTAACCGGAGCGGGAGACGCACAGGATCGAAGCTGGTCACCGCCACAGGGCACCCCTCGGCGGCGAGCTCGTGGACCAGCCGGAACCCGATTTTGGGAGCACGTTCTCCCGCGCGAAGTACGCCGAGGCCCGATTGAGGATCTCGATCTCCATGGCTTGGACCCGATTCCGCCGGCGCAGCCGCACCAGTTCCTCCCCCCCCCGTCCGTCGTGAGACCCTCTTCGTGGCCGTCATCCACGTCGGCCTGAGACACCCACCGGCGCAGGCAGGACTCACTGATCCCCAGGTCCTTGGCGATCTCAGCGATCGGCTTCTCCCGCAGACGGGTCAGTTGCACAGCTCTCTGGCGAAACTCCGGCGGCTTCGGTGCTGGCATCCCAGACTCCTTGCCGTGAAGACATCATTGCCTCACGATCGGTGTCCGGAAAAGCGGGAACAGGTCAAATGTGCACCAGCGCTTCCGTCATCGCGGCCCTCACTGTCGTACCTGCTACCACGGCCGCTCCTCCGGTTCTGTCGCCAACCCCAAGCCCGCACCAGGAAGCTGTACACCCGAGGCACCGGCGTAAGCGCGTCAGCGGTTTCCTGGCACCAACACCACCCGCCCCACATCTGGAGAGACAGCGTTCCCAGCCGGCGATGTCAGCGTCTAGTTTCTTCGCGCGGACCCTGGAGTCGCGGACCCTGGAGTCTTGAGATCTGTGAACCTCGAGGCTAGAAGTCCGGGTGCATTCCCTGCCTCCCCCATCAGCATGCTCTTCCGGACAGAGTCCCCCGAGGCCAACCGCTAATCGGCCCCACATAAAGTCATGGAGTCCAGGCCTGTCGTGCACCTACTGTCAACGGGCCGACCAGCGACTGCACAGCCGCACCCTCGGACCTCGGCTGTGCCCGCCCCGCGGGCAAGCCAGAACAGATGTCACATGATTCGTGCGACAGTCCCTTCGGTGGTGTGGTCGCCTGGTGTTTGTACGCTGTGGCCAATGCCGCACCGTAGGAGGAGAAGCTGTGCCTGTGTGGATTTGCCGATCGTGTGGTGTGGAGCATGCTCTGACGGCCCAACCGCCCCAGGGCTGCGAAATCTGCGCGGACGACCGAGAGGACAAGGTGCTCCACGGCCCGCGGTGGACGACTCTGGAAGAGCTGCGCAGCGCGGGCCATGAAACCCGGATCGAGCGGCTCGAGCCGGACCTGTACGGCATCCGTGTCGTTCCCCGTTTCGGGATCGGCCAGCGTGCCCTGTTGTTGCGCACTCCGGCCGGGAACCTGCTGTGGGATCCGACCGGCTTCCTCGACCCGGCCGGGATCGAGCGGGTGCAAGAGTTGGGCGGGGCCGCCTTCATCATCGCCAGCCACCCGCACATGTACGGGGTGCAGGTTGAATGGTCCCGCGCCCTGGGCGGGGTTCCGGTATTGGTGGCCGAGGCCGACCGCCAATGGGTGCAACGTCAGGATCCGGCGATCAACTCTTGGTCCGGGCAGCGGCAGTTGCTGCCCGGGGTGAGGTTGCACACCGTGGGTGGGCACTTTCCCGGCAGCGCTATGGTGCAGTGGGAGGCCGGGGCCCAGGGCCGCGGCGCGCTGCTGGCCGGCGACACACTTTTCGTCAACCCGGACGGGCGGACGGTGGCGTTCATGCGCAGCTACGTCAATCTGTACCCGCTCTCGGCGGCCGTGGTGCAGCGGATCGCGGCGGCCGCCACGGCCCTGGAGTTCGACCGGCTCTACAGCAACACCGGGGGCACCATCGACGCCGGGGCTCGGGACGCAGTGGCACGCTCCGCCGCCCGGCACGTGGCGTGGGTCCGCGGGGACCACGACCACCGGACCTGAACCCAAACCGGCAGGTTCACGACCCAGAATGCCCAGGCCTGCTGCATAAACCTCATGAACGGCGACCAGCGCGACCATGCGGCGAACGCCGCCTCCCGGGACTCCCTGCAAGGGACGGCCGCTAACCCGCCATACGTAAAGCGGGAGGAGAGCATCAGTCCCGAACGACGGCAGCAAGGCTGCATGAGGCATCAGGTATACCTTCTGGCGACTCCCTGCCCGTTCAGCGGTCTGATCGTGGCCCGCGCCGGGGCAGTGTTGGCGATGTCGTACCGTGTGGTGCCCCCACGGCCAGGTGGTCCAGGTCCTGGGCTGCTGGGTCAGCGCAGGGTGCGGCGGATTGCGGTGCTGATCATGTCGACGAGGGCTGAGAGCACGATGAGCGCCAGGACGGTGCCGGCCATGGCGTCGAGGTCGAAGGCGACCCGCTGGTCTTCCAGCAGCCGCCCGAGTCCACCGGCTCCGACGATCCCGACGACGACCGTCTCGCGCATGGCGACTTCCCAGCGGTAGAGCCCGTAGGCGAAGAAGCGCCCGCCGGCCTGGGGGATGATGGCGTACCCAAACGAGCTCACCGGTGGCGCCCCGGTGGCCACGAGGTGGTCGTGGGCACGGCGGTCGAGGTTCTCCACGACCTCGGCGCAGAGCCGGCCCAGGATGCCGAAGTTGTACACGCCCAGGGCCAGTGCCCCCGGCAGCGGGCCGGGCAAGAACAGGAACAACGCTAATAGCGCCCAGACCGGGGGTGGCAGCGACCGGGTCACCAGCAGCAGCCAGCGCGCCACCGTCCCGGCGGCTCGGCGTCCCGGGGTGGTTCCGCCGCGGGCGGCCACGAACGCCACGGCCACCGCGGCCACCGCGGCCACCGTGCCGGCCACCAGGGACATCTGCAGCGTGAGCAGCGATGCCTCCAGCAGGCGGGACCATCCGCCCTCGGGTATTCTCGGCGGCACCATCTCTGCCATCAGACCGGTGAGCAGGCCAGCGGTCCGGAGCGAGAGCACCCGGGACAGGTCGCCGCCCAGGTGCACCACGGCGGCGACCACCAGCCCCAGGGCCACCACCGCAGAGACTCCGGAACGCCGGGCGCTGGTGGCGCGCCGGAGCCCGGCGCCCCACCGGTCGACCACGGCTCCGATCAGCACGATGGTGTAGATCAGCGTCCACACCTCGGCGTGCCGGGACCCGGAGAAGCTCAGGACCAGCTCGAAGCCCAGGCCCCCGGCACCGACCATGCCGAGGATAACCGCGGAGCGGACCGCGCACTCGAACCGGTAGAAGGCGTAGGACACCAGCTCCGGCCATGCGATCGGCAGCACCGCGTACAGCAACGCGACTCCGCGCCGGGACCCGCTCGCGCGCAGCGCATCGTAGGGTCCGCGGGCCGACTCGTCGATGATCTCCGCGTAGACCTTGGCCGTGATGGCCCCGAAAGGGATCGCGATCGCCAGCACCCCCACCAGCGGGTCCCGTCCCAGCACGCTGAGCAGCAGCAGCGCCCAGATGGCCTCGTGGATGCCCCGCGGCACCGCCAGCCCGAGCCGGGTGAGCAACCAGCCGGCCCGGCGAACCGCCGGGCGGGTCCGAGTCCCCGGGCCGGTGCCCCACCAGGTCTCCGAGATCAGCACCCCGACCATGAGCCCCACGACGACCGCGAGCACGGTGCCCAGCACCGCGTAGGAGAGCGTGCTCAGCGCCGCTCCCCCGGTCCGGACCAGGAACTGAGCCGACAGCTCCGGGGACAGCGCGGCGGAGACGAACCCGGCGAACCGCGGCCACCCCCAGACGTTGAGGACCGGGCCCTCGGCAGTCAGCCAGCCGCCCACCGACCACACCACCGCCAGCACCCACAGGCCGGCCCACCCCCGCCCACCGCCGGGCAACCGCCACCGGCCGCTCCGGTCCCCGGTACCACCGGGGACCTCCAGCCGGGTCAGACCGGCGACGTCGCTGGGCCTCATGGGTCCGGGGTCAGGTCGTAGATCCGTTCGCGGGCGCCCTCGCCCACCTGATCAACAGCAACGTCGAGAATCACCCGGCCCTGGCGCAGGCCCACCACCCGATCGCAGTGGCGCACGGCCAGGTCGAAGTCGTGCAGGCTCACCACCAGGGTGCGCCGTTCACCGGCCTGCTCATCCAGCAGCCCGCAGAGCAGGCTCATCACCTCCTCGGCCCGGGCTGGGTCCAGGCTGGCGACCGGTTCATCGGCCAGCACCAGCTCCGGGTCCTGAACCAGGACCCGGGCCAGGGCGACGCGCTGCTGCTCACCCCCGGAGAGCCGGTCGGTGCGCGCGTGCAGGTGCGAGGCGATCCCCACCCGCTCCAGCGCGGCTCTCGCCTCGTCGACCTGGAGCGGACGGACCAGAGAACGCAGCGCCCGTAGCCGGCTCCAGGTCCCGAGCCGCCCGGCGTTGACGTTGTGCACCACCCGCAAGGGCCCAACCAGGTTCAGCTGCTGGTGCACCGAACCGATCCTGCCCCGTAGCGCCCGCAGTGCACCGGACGAGACCGCCGCCGGGTCGACACCGAGAACCTCGACACGGCCCCCGGTGGGCGTCACCGTGCCATTGGCGAGTCCCAGCAAGGTGGACTTGCCCGCCCCGCTGGGACCGACCAGGGCCACCCGCTCACCCCGACGCACAGACAGGTCGACGCCATCCAGGGCCAGACGGTCCCCATGAGCCACACTCACCGCCTGCAACCGCAAGGCGACCCCAGCATCGTCCCGGCCGAGCTCCCCCGGTGGTATCACGGATCAATCACTGCTCATCGGATCAGGTTGAGGGTGCGGGCGATCTCTTCGATCCGGTCGTAATCGGCCGGCTCGGCCGGGATGATCGTCTCCGCCCCGTACTTCTCCAGCAACCCCGCCTCCCCGGCATCCGATCCGTCCAGGTCCAGCAACGCCTGCCGCAGCCGATCGGTGAACCCGGCCCCGAAGCGCTCGTCCACGCCGGGGGCACCGACCCAGTGATAGTCGGCGTATTCCGGGGTCGTGAAGATCTCCTGCACCGTGTCGGTGTCCACCGTTCCGGCCTCGGTGCGCGCATGCCAGACCTGCTCGTTCACCGCCCCTACCTCATAACTGCCCGCCTGCACCAAGTCGATCGTCAGATCGTGCGAGCCCGAGAAGCCCGGCGCCCCGGCGAAATCGGCCTCCGGGTCGATACCGGCCTGATCGAGGAAATACGCCGGCATCAACCGCCCCGAGGTGGAGGACTCGCTGCCGAAGGTGAAGCGGGAGCCCTCCAGGACCGACAGGCCGGCGACGTCCTCGATCGGCTCCAGACTGGCATCGCGGTGGGCGATGAAGACGCTGCGGAAGCGTTCGTCGATGTCTCGCTGGGCCAGCACACTCGCCCCCTCGGTGCGCAACCTGGCCTGCACCCCGGTCAGCCCCCCGTAGAAGACCAGATCCAGATCCCCGGTGCCGAACAGGCTCACCGACGCCGCGTAGTCACTGACCGGCACGTACTCCACCTCCACGTCGAGCTCCTCGGCCAGGTACGCCTCCATCGCCTCCTCCCGCTCCGCCAGATCGGAAGGATCCACGTCCGGGATCGCACTGATCCGCAACGGACCGGACCCCTCTTCGACACCGGCGGGACCACCACAGCCGGCCGCGATCAGGACCACGGCCACACCGATCACCCCGGCTGACAGAGAACGAGAACGCCTCACCATCGACATGACCGCATCCTAACGGCCCTCCCCAGCCCGCCCCGTGGCGATTGGGGTGGGCTGGGGAGCATACGTCCCCGCGGGCGCACCCGGGGGGTCTCCGCGGCCACCGGACGGTTCTCAGGAGCAACAGCAACACCCCACGGCCGAGGTGCGTCCGCCCTACACACCCTTGCGTTTGTTCTCCTTCACGAGGGCTCCCAGATACATGTAGGACGGAAGGAAGCCCACAAAGTAGAAAGCCATCATGGTCAGCGCCAACCATTCCGGTGCGCCTGAGAACGCTGAGGTGAAGCCGAGACCGATGGCTCCGATGATCGCGGCCACCGTCGCCACGCGCATCAGGGTCGAGTAATTGGGTGGATCTCCGATGACCCTCTTCTCGCTATCACCACTGCTCATGCTTTGGGTCCCATCTGACAAGTGCGTTCACCGGTCGAAACGTGCGCCTTCTCGTTTCGGGGACAGGGCGAAGAGCATGAGCAGGACGATCACACCCAAGAACGGGATCAGGGCGATCAGCTGGAACCACCCGGAGCGATTGGTGTCATGCAGGCGACGCGCACCGAGGGCGAGGTTGGGGATGATGTGGGCCGCGGCGAAGATCAATTCCAGCACGGAGAGCGCGTCTCCGATCCCATTGGGCTGCCCGCTCGCGTGGGTCCCGACCGTCACACCGAGGATGCTGATGACCGTGGAGATGATGGCCAGGTAGATGAACACCCACCAGTATTCGGAGCGGCTGGCGCGGCCGGAGAACTGGGCGTACTTGGAGTAGAAGCGCTTGATCGCCTCGCCGAAGCCGACAGGCGCCCCGGGCTGAGCACCGGGGTGGTGCAGGTTCTGCTGGTGGTAACCGCCGGAACCTGCCTGGGCTCGGCCATCAGCCTCTTGGTTGCCGGTGTATGCCGGCATCTGACCATAGCCTTGCTGAGGTTGTGTCTCGGGACGCGGGTAGTTCGGATCCGGGGTGTTCATCGTGGCTCTCCTGACGGAACTCGACGTCTCACCGCATCGTATGTGCAAATGCACACCGACTGTGGTCCCCACTACGGTGCTACCCGGACGCGGTCCGGTGGCGGTCTGGCCGGCCACTGCGCAGATGCCGTTCCTCAGTAGCCCCGTCCTCAGCCTCGGCACGAGCAGGTGTTCCGGACGTCCGGGCAGCACATCACTCGAGTGGCCCTAGTCGTAGGAGGGGACCAGTTCGACGATGCGCTCCAGCACGGCGGGTTCACTCCACACCGACGGCCCACCGAAAGGCAACCCTTGGTGCAACGTCTGTCTGACCCCGGCGATCCCGCTCAGCCGTCCTTCGCCCATGTAAACCATCCCATGCGGCACAAGCACTTGTCCCGGGAGCAGCACGGGGAGGCAGTCGCCCAGCCACCGGGACCACTCGACTCGGATGCATGATCGCAACCGCAAATATGTCTCTGGCAGCTCCCTCTGTCGGCTGATAGACACAAGCTCAGACGACAGAACACTGCGAACGAACGAGGACTCCAGATGCCGCGACCAATGACCCTGACGGCCTTGATGATGTTGGTGATTGCGCTCATCGCAGTGGTGTGGATCTACTCCGACCCAGCGGGTGTGACCGAGTCAAGAATCATCTTCTTGCTATGGGGCATCGGGGCTGTCCTCGCTGGTACAGCGCTGGTTCGGATAACTTGTGGCACCGCCAGATGGCCAACTACTCGCAGTCCTTCGGGCCCAGGGGTGCCGACGATCGCGCGGTAACCAAGGACCTACAGTCCACCCGAGTTGTCGTGTTCATCGTCGCCGCTTTTTGTTCAGTCGCTGGGATCATCGGATTCTTCATCGCATGACGCCCCATACCATGAACAAGTAGTGCGCCGCGGCAACCTCCACTGCACCGACTGGTACTCGACACCCTGTGTATTGTTCCCCCGTACGGACCCGTGTCCGCTTGGACAGACCGGGTAGTACCAGCGTCAGCGAATCTCTCTTCCGCTGTCCTCGGACTCTTGTTCCTGGGGTCGGTGGGTGTACCAGCTGATGGCTCCGATGATCGCGGCAGCGATCGCCGTGACGGGGAGGACGGACCAGGACACGCCCTCTCCCTTGATGACTTCGGGGAGGAGCACGGCAAGGATCGCTCCCATCACGAAGACTGCTGTGTAAATAATCCGTTGAGTCTTCGGCGATCTCGGTCCCCAGGTGAGGTTTAGCCCCGGCAGGGCGAAGAGCAGAGTCAGGATGATGAAGGCAATGGGGACGAGCGACCAAGCGAATTCTGGAAAGTCGATGACCGTGAACACGATGAGCAGAACACCGACCACACCGAATATCCAGCGGACTAGCCCATTCGATGACATCTGCGTTTGTTCCGTTCTGCTAGTCGGCTACCGCTCTTGGCGTGGGTAGTCGTATCCTCCCACGCTGGCTCAACTCTGCTCGATCCCTTATCGTGGGCCGGAGAAACCGCAAATTCTTTCCAGCGGCTCCGGGAGTAGCGCCCACACCCTAGCGCGCTCTACGCCACGCTCTCGGGCAGGGCTTTCAACATATTTAGTCGCGGTTTTGTCGTTTCTGCTCATTCTTCACTTGCCACCAACCGATCAAGCCAACGACCAGGCTGCAGGAAGCACTAAGAGTTGCCCACCACGCGCGCGTCGAGCCTGTAATGAGGGCGTTCGTCAAAGTGATTACCACAATGACGGCAATTGCGGCCTTGGCGATCTGGATAAAACGGAGCTTTGGACTGGGCACAGTTTTCCCTGTCGTCCGGTCATTGTGGGCGGAGCATCGAAAAATCAGCACGTCGACATCTGAACTCATTGTATGTGCATCTGCACACAACTAGTGGTCCCCACTTCGGCGCCGACCGGCCACGACTCGATAAGGCACCGCACATAGGCAACCCTCAGTGCATCAGACCCGCCGGATCCGGCGTGAGGTCGCTGCGCGGAGGCCGGACCATGGACGAGTCAGTTCAGGCGGTGTCTCCGTCGATGGGTTCGACCGTAGGGGCCGCTGCAGGGGTAAAAGGGGCATGCGAGGGCAGTGCTGCGCTCAGGTGCGGGGCGATGCGTGCCAGCTGGGCGAGATAACCATGGGCGTCCAGCTCGGTCAACGCGACAGGAACCCGGGCCTTGGCAGTGCTGGCGCGGGCGGCGAGCTCGGCCAGGGCCAGCGCGTGCTCGGGACGGGTGCGGGCCACCGCGCGCAGCACTCGACGGGCCTCCGGGCTCAGCCGGAAGTCGGCGCCAGCTTGGTGGATCAGGGCATCCAGGGCCGGGCGCAGCGCCGCGAAGGCCGCCGCCCGGGACAACGGATCCATGACCGGAGTGGCCCAACTGGAGTGCGCCCCGGCAAGGTGGACATCGTTCATGCGAGCCTCCTCCACCGGGACAGCTACCTGCGAGTGGTCCTCGTGCTGCCACAGACCAGAGGGAGTCTCATGGGTGCCGTATGGAGCCGCCGCTCTGGCGCCAGAAGCGTCGCCCCCCTGACGACGGAGCCCAAGGCCCCAGCTCTTCTGCCGCCAAGACGGCGGCCATTCGACCGGTCTGGAACGGCTCAGCCCCCCGACTGAGCACCTTGCGTGATACCCCAACCGTACCGACCAGTAAGAAGAAGATCGACTTTCATCATGTCCCCATTTCCGCTGGCGGGACGCCCTGTCGTGCTCGCGAGGCGTTGCCGGTCCGCGTTGTCCACCCAGATGCAGCTTCCGCCGGCTCGTACGGCAGGCGGGTATTGCTCTGAACCTGGCCCTGCGGACATCAACCCCAGCTGCAACGCGGTAGGTCAAGGAGTCAAGCGAACCGGGAGCAGTTCCCAATCCCGATCGACACGCACTGAGGTACTTGGCTCTGAGGGCGTTGTTGCCTCCCAGCAGTGCGGAAAGTTCTAGACCTCGCCCTCCACCCCTGTTTCCTTCTGCAACTTCACATGCTCTGCTGATCCGACCACTTGCCTGGCCACGGAGGGGATACCGTCGATGGATGATCCTGAGCACCCGCTGATGAATGACCCCGAGCACCCCTTCCTGCTCCTCAACTCCATCGGAGCCTTCATTATCGGTCTAACGGTGCTCGTCCTGATGTTGGCCCGCGATGCGGTAACAGGCATCGGTCTCACTATTGCCGTGCCAGGTCTCGCGGTAGGGATTGTGGGCTTCATCGGCGTGTACCGAAGAAGCCGCCGAAAATGAGGGGGTGGCTTTAAACCACCCGACGCGTGACGGGCGGCAGAGCGTTGATTCGGGCTCTGAGCCCTGCTCACCTGTTCCCCGCGGCCAACTACCCCGGTGATCTACCCAATTGACTCGTCGATACGCAGGGTAGGCCTGAAGCTACGCTTCAGGCGCCGCGGTCGCAGAGCAACCCCAACTGCAATGGGTCCCTCACTGAGCTCTGTCTCGCATCGACTGTCTCGCTCGAGTGAACCACAAGAATCTCCGACCTGTGACTGCGCCGGGGATTTCCTGCGGTCCTGGTAGAAGACAACCGTGGCCATGCCCGTGCCTATGGTCCAAGCCCCCAAGGCGAAGCTGTCAAATCGTCCGAGCAATCCCAAGAGCCAAGCAAGCCCAGTGGTGAGCCCCCAGGGACTGCCGCCCCGATAGGTCAGGTCAGGGTGTCACCTGATCGTACGGCAGTCCCCTCGGACCTCGGCTCTGCCTGACTTGTAGGCAAGCCAGAGGTCAGGTCAATCGGGTTGCCTTGCTCGTAGGCCGGCCCGGAGGGACGTAGCGAGAGCCCATAGACCAACACTGGCCCGTGGTCGGAAGTGGACACTCAGTAGGTCTCATCCTCCCAGGGTCGGCGCAAAAGCAGGCGGAGCAACTGGGGCGGGGGTCCGGCCCGTGCTCAGCTGTTCACCGACACCAGGAAACCCTGCGCCCGGCGTTGCAGCTCGGCAATGCGTTCGGCGACGGCATCGGCGATTTCGGTGCCCTCCGGTGGGCAGAGGGGCGGCTGACGGACGTTGGCTGAACACTGGAAGTTCTCACAGATCCGCGTTCCCACGGTGGAGCCCCAGTGCCCGGCTTGGCCGACACGCTGAGCCACGTATATCACCGCGGGGTGGGACAACTGGCCGTCTCGGCACCACGCGCACTTCGCCGACCGCGTAGGAGGCTTGGCGGCGTACAGGACGACGCCCACCGGTCCGTGTGGGGTCGGGATGACGACAAAGCCCCGTCGGCGGGGGGATCGGGGATCGCGCCAGCCCAGGTAGTCCTTCCGGTCCCAGTCCGTCTGGTCCAAGTCAGCAGGCAGGGGCAGGTCAGCAGCCTCCAGTCGGGAGCAGTTGATGAAGCAGGTACGGATCTGTTGGTCGGTCAGCGAGTGCATCAGTAGCCTTTCGGGAAAGCAGTCGGTGCGCCGGGACGGGATGTCACCGGCCAGCCGCGGTGGGTCGGCGGCCAGCCAACGTTGAAAACGCCCCCGGAACCGGAGTCGCGGCGACCGTCTCGGCACGCATGGTCATGAGCAGGACCACGAGCAGGTCGGCGAGGAGGCAGGTTACCTGCACGGCCGGTCCCGTGATGGCGACAGCGGCGCCGGACCCACGCACAGGCATGCGCCGATCGTTCGGCCCGGCACCATCACCGTCCGCTGAACGGTGGTGAGGACGGATATCAGCCCGGTCGAGGACCTCTGTCGCCTGGTCATGCAACGACCTCCTGAGGACGGGCCTTCTGGACGGCCTCGACGACGGCCTGGTTGGCCTCGACCGTGCCGATAGAAGATCCGCATGCCCTCTTGCGGAAAGGCGCGGACGGTGATGCCCGGCGCTTTCAAGGCTGAAGCGATCCGGGAGGTGTCCTCTCCGGTGGCTGCCCAGATGAAGTTGGTCACCGGGAACGGGACGGCGACCTTGCGCAGGTTCACCACCGCGTCCGCCCGCGCGATGGCATAGCCCAGGCGCAGCCCTGCCAGCCCATAGGCCTTCGAAAGGGTGTGCAGCACGGCGACGTTAGGGAAGCGACGGAAGAAGTCGCTACCGACGGCGGTCGTCGCCGAGGTGTTGAAGTGCAGGTAGGTCTCGTCGATGACGATCAGCACGCGGGCGAGAGCCTTCTGCATGAAGGCCTCCATCTGCTGGCTGCTGACGATGGCCCCGGTGGGGTGGTTGGGGTTGCAGGCAAGGATCAATCGCGTCTTCTCCTTGGTGGCCACGGCCATGGCCACCCGGTCGTGGCGGGCCTCGGCGTCGAGGCAATTCCACCGGCACCGCCCCGGGGAGTCGACGGCCGTAGGCCGGGGAAGACGAATGCTGCCCGGCTTCATCTGTCGATGCCCGTGAGAACACGCCGATTCACATTACTGCGGCTCGACTGCCGTCTCGTTCGTCTTGACGATGTACACGTCGCACGGAGCCGAGTGGGCAACGCTACTGGCGATGCTGCCCAGCACCCGACCGATTCCCTGCACACCCTTGTTGCCCACCACTATGAGACTTGCACCGTGCATTTCGGCGTGTGTGATTAGGGCTTTGGCTGGAGTTCCGCGAACGGAGAAATACTTCACCTCCTGATGTTCATCTCCGAGCTTTTCCGACACGCGGCGGGCGACTGATTCGGCGTCGGCCGCTTCGGAGACAATTAGCTGGTCGCTCCCGCTGCCGTATACGTCGATCCGATCCTGTTGGTATGCCGTAACGATGTGCAGCACATGTCCCAGCGCACGGGCGACCTGGGCCGCGACTTCGGCGGCGCGTTGGGCTCTTCCAGTGTTGTCGACACCGACAACAACGATTCCTTCAGCCACAACTACTTCTCCTCGCTAATAGATCTCAGGGTTGTGAATTTCTTTTCACAGATCCGGCCTCCGGCTCCCGCTGACAGATGGCAGGCGTCGGCACATGCACAGGGGATCCATGAGCAGGAACCCACTGCGGCACGTCGAGCATCGAGTGGATCGAGAACCCAGCGCGTTGCCACAAGGTCTCGCGGGTGCCCCACCGCCGGTCCCGCCGTGCTCACCAGCTGGGAGGCCGGTGGTGTCGTCGTGGGTGGCGATCGATGTACCGGGGCATGAGCCCGGGCGATCGGCATCCGAGTCCCTGCGCACAAGATCCGACGATGTTCACCTCGCTTCCGAACGGCTCCAATGATGGCGGCCACCTACCGTGCATCCCGGGGTGAAGTGGCACCAAGGGGGTCGGTTCTGGTCAGATGGCGCGGCCGGGGCTGAGGATGCCGGCGGGATCGAAAAAGGCTTTCAGCTCGTGCTGCAGGGCCAGGGTGTCGGGGTCGAACTGCTGCGCGAGCATCCCGGTTTTCAGCGAGCCGATGCCGTGCTCCCCGGAGATGACACCCCCCATTTCCAGGGCCGCCTCGGTGATCAGGGTGAGCACGTGCTCGGCCGCGTCGATCTCCTCGACGGAGTCATCGCCGGCAAGGACGGCCGGATGCATGTTGCCGTCCCCGGCGTGGGCGCAGGTGTTCACCGGATACCCGGTCCGGGTGGAGATCGTCTCGATGCGCTCGAACATTTGGGCCAACCGACTGGGTGGGACGGCCACGTCGCAGGACAGGGCCAGGCCCGCCGCGTTGAGGGCGGGGTTGACCATACGCCGGGTGGCCAGCAGCTCCGCCCCGTCGCCGGCCTCAGCGAGCAGGGCACCGGCGGCGCGGCAGGTAGAGACGATCGTCTCGGCCTGCGGGTGGGCGTCGGGGCCGATGGTCTGGCCCACCAACAGGGCGGCCCCACCGGGTGCGACGGCGGAGGGGAAGTGTCGCTGGACGATGTCGATGCAGTTGCGGTCCATGAGCTCCAGCAGCTCGGGAGTGGTCGGCAAGGCCATGATCGCCGCCACCGCCGTTCCGGCCGAGGCCATCGTCGGGAACTGTGCCTGGAAGGTGACCGGGTCCCCGGTCGGCCGGGGCTTGAGCCGGGCGATGACCTTGGTGACCACCCCGAGGGTGCCTTCGGAGCCGATGAACAGGCCGGTGAGGTCGTAGCCGGTGCTGTTCTTGCGGGTCCGTGAGCCGGTGCGGATGATCCTCCCGTCGGCCAGGACCACCTCGAGTCCGGCGATGGCGTCGCGGGTGACCCCGTGGGCCAGGCAGCGCAGCCCCCCGGCGTTGGTAGCCACGGTGCCGCCGATGGTGGCGATCTGGTAGCTGACCGGGTCCGGTGCGTACATCAGTCCGTGCTCTGCGGCTGCCTGGTCGAGTTGCTCGATGATGATGCCGGGGTCGACCTCGGCGATCCGGTTGGCGGCGTCGATCTCGAGCAGGCGATTCATGGCGTGCATCGAGATCACCAGGCCCCCGGGGTAGGCCAGGGCGCCGCCGCTGACGCCGGTGCCGGCTCCGCGCACCGACACGGGCACCCGGTGGGTGGTGGCCCAGCGCAGCGCGGCCTGTACGTCCGCGGTAGAGCGTGCCTGGACGACCGCGGCTGGCAGTCCCGCCGGCTCGGCTCGGGAGGTGTCCCGGCTGTGCTCGGTCAACACAGCGGGGTCGAGGCTGACCACGTCGCCGAGCTCGAACACGAGCTCGGCGACAACTTCCGGCGAAGCCGCCTGGAGGTGGCCGGGACGCCCGTCGACAGGCCGGTTCTGGTCGGACGAGCCGGTCACCGCCTGGCCATGGTTGGAGAGCCCGTCGACCGGCTGGTCGTGGTCGTGCTCTGTCGTGCTCATCATTGATCTCTCCTGGCGTCGGGCCAAGGCCTGGTGGCTGTCCTTGCCCTGCGTATTGGGGTGGTGGGGGAAGACGTGCTCATGTCGGTCAGCGGGTGGTTGAGGGAGTGGCGCGGGAACGCTTCGCCACGTCGAGGATCTCTGTCATGTAGGGGGCGATGACGTCCTTGGAGATCTTGCAGTCCAGGACGAGCACACCCTGGGCACCGGTGCCGACCCAAGCATTCAGGGCGTGCAGATCCTCGAGGGTGCGCACTGTGACGGCGTGGGCGCCCAGGGCAGCAGCCATGCCGGCGAAGTCAACGTCGGGGATGAGCATGGGTGCGGGGGCGAGCCCGATGGAGCCGTACTGGTGGACCTCGGCCCCGTAAGCGGCGTCGTTGAAAACGACGATGATGCCGCTGGCCACGCTGCGCACGACCGTCTCGAGGTCGGCCAGCGACATCAGCATCCCGCCGTCGCCAGTCGTCAGCACGACCGTGGACTCAGGAGCAGCCCGGCCGGCACCGACGGCTGCCGGCAGCCCCAGGCCGATGGTCTGGTAGGCGGTGCCCACCAGGTTCAGAGCATGGGGACCGGGGATGTCCCAGTACATCGGCGCCCAGCCGCTGAAGTGCCCGCCGTCCTGGACGACCACCCGGTTCGCCGGGATGGCCCGGTTGAGGGCGACGGACAGAGAGCGGGGGTCCAGACGCCCGTCCGGGGCCAGCGGATCTCCGGGCTCCGTGTCTGCCCACCGACGGACACGGCCGGCGGCCGCGTCGCGCCAGCGGTCGTCCCTCCGAGCGGGCACCCGCTCGGACAACCGCTCGGCCACCAATCTCGCGTCCGCGCGCAGGTGGTGGTCGACCCGGGGGTGAGTGGCCTTGTCGGCGAGGTCGATCTGGATGACGGTGGACTCCTGGCCGAAGAGGTGCCCGAAGCGGGTGGTGAACTGGTTCAGCCCGGCCCCGAACACGACCACGACGTCGGCCTCGGCCATCAACTTGGCCCCCGCGTCGGTTCCGAAACCCCCGGCGATGCCGAGGTGACCGGCATCGTTCAGCAGGTTCCGTGCGGCGACCGTGGTGGCCGACAGGGCGCCGAGCTGATCCGAGAGTCGTTCGATGGCGGGGTCCGCCCCGGCCACCCGAGCTCCACGCCCGGCCAGCAGCAGGGGGCGCCGGGCAGTGTTCAGTGCCGCGGCGACACGTTCCAGGTCGGACCTCGACGGCTGCAACGTGGGTGCCTGCAGGACCGGCTCGGGCCAGGACTCCTCGTCGGCGTCCGCCGCTGCGAGGTCGTAGGGGATAGCCAGCACCACCGGCTGGCGGTGCTGGACGGCGCGCTCCAAGGCTTTGATACTGATCAGTCCTGGTTGCCGGGCATCGACCACGAAGGTGTCCACTCCGACGTCGGCCCCGATACCGGGTTGGTCGACGTCCCAGGGACGTGCCCCGGTGGTGGGAGCCTCGCCGGTGACCATGACCAGGGGAATGCGCGCCTGGCGCGCCTCTGTCAGAGGTGTGATCGCATTCGTGAACCCGGCACCGTAGGTCGTCGTGGCCACCGCCACGCGCCCGGACACCCGGCTGTAAGCGTCGGCTGCTGCGACCGCGCCGGCTTCGTGGCGCACGGCGGTGAACGACAGGTCCGAGGCCTCGACGGCGTCGAGGAAGTGGGCGTTGCCGTTGCCCATGACGCCGAACACCTCGGCGACGTACGGGGCCAAGGCCTCAACAATGCGGGTCGAAACAGTGGTCATCGGTGCTCCTACGATTAAAAGGTGCTGTCTGGTGTGGGCGTGTGGTGCGACCAGGGCGGGATCTGCCGGAAAATGCACAGGAGTGAGGCATCCCCGGACCACAGCAGTTCGACCGGGTGAATGTGCTGTCCTGTGGTGACCAGTGCGTCCTCCCAGCCCCCCGACCTTGGTTTCCCGGGCGTCGTCGATCCAGGGCCGGACCGCTACGGAACCGGATTGGACACGCGAATCCGACGGGACACTTCATGGGATGCGGCACGGCTCCTCACTCGTAGATCCGGGCGATCTCGCGTTCGATCTCGATGATTCGTTCCCGGTTGTAGGGAGCCTTGGGGCCGGGCACGTAGCGCACCGAGTGCAGGATGCCGGTGTAGGGGAAGCACCCATGGCGCTGGTAGACCTCCCAGTCCACGGGTCCGCCGCGGTCCAGACCGACGCTGATGCCGGTGAAGGGGCTCATGCCCGTCAGCTGGAGCACTGGCCCCAGGTTCGCCCGGGCACCGTCGGGCAGTTCCACGGCGATGTCCCATTTCAGGTCGGGCAGGGCCTCGAAGCGCAACCGGATCATCTGCTCCCCGGCTGCTAGGGGGACCCGGGTGTGGAGCATCCGGCCGTACTGGTTGTACGCCAAGGTCAGGACCCCGTCCTCGACGTAGGCGGAGTAGCCTCCGCCCTGGTCGCCGTGGGCCACGAGTACGCCTTCCTCGCCAGGGTGGTGGAGGAGGTTGATGTCGACGGTGAAGGAGCGCAGCTTGGTGAGCTTGCTGGAGCGGAAGCGTTCCAGAGTGGGGGTTCCCGGGTACAGGGTGACGGGCTCTTCCAGGGGCAGTTCGGTAGACGGGCGGGTGCGGTTGAAGGAGCCGTCGTCGTTGAGCGGGAAGACCTGGTTGTGCCAGGCGGCGGCCTTCCACCTTTCGGCCAGCTCGCGCACCCGGTCCGGATGCTGCTGGGCGAGGTCACGGGTCTCGGCCGGGTCGGCCAGCACATCGTAGAGCTCCCAGGCGTCCTCCTCCCAGCCAGGCCCGTTGGCCTGTGGGGCGATCGCCTTCCACCGGCCGTCGAGGAAGGCGCGGCGCCCGTTCAGTTCCACGTACTGTTCGGTGTGCTCCGAGGTCTGCCGGCGGTCGTGCAGCCAGGTCTCGAAGGGTATGCCGTCTACCTCGGGGGCTGGGACGCCGTGGCGTTCGGCCAGGGGTGTGACGCCGGCGAGCCGCATCAAGGTCGGTCCCAGGTCGGTGGCGTAGGCGGACTGGTGGCGCACGCCCTCGTCGTCGCCGCGGCGGGGCAGTCCGGCTGGCCAGGAGAGCACCATAGGGACTCGCACTCCGCCGGCGTAGGTGTGGGTCTTGTAGAGGCGGAAAGGGGTGTTGGATGCGTAGGCCCACCCTTGCGGGTAGTGCACGTAGGCCTGTGGGCCCCCGATCAGCTCGGGGTCCCGGGGGACGTCTGCGTCCCACTCCGGGGGCAGTTGCACCTTTTGCGCGCCGAAACGGCTGAAGTAGCTGCGGGTGCCGGTGTGACCGGCCTCGCCGGTGCCGCCGTTGTCGGAAGTGAAGACGATGATGGTGTTGTCGTACTCCCCCGTCATCTTCAGATGGTCCGTGAGGCGCTTGAGGTTCTGGTCCACGTTGTCCACCGCCGCCGCGTAGGCCTCCATGTACCGGGCGAAGACGTATTTCTGCTCCTCGGACAGCGACTCCCACGGCACGACCTCCATGCCGGGCTCGCGGTTGCGCGGGGCGCACCGGGTGCCGTCCGGGAACAGCCCGTCGGCGATCTGCCGGGCGAAGCGTTCGGAGCGGACGTGGTCCCAGCCGGCTTCGTAGCGGCCGCGGTACTTCTCCATGTCCTCGGCCTTGGCCTGGAGCGGCCCGTGGACTGCCTGGTGGGCGAAGTAGAGGAAGAAGGGTTTGGCGGGGTCGGCTGCGCGCAGAGACGTGATCATCTCCAGGGCACGGTCGGTCAGTTCGTCCGTGAGATAGAAGTCCTCTGGGTACTGATCGATCACCACCTGGCTGTTGTCCTGCACGAGTCGGTGCGGGTGGAAGAGGGAGGTGAAACCGTCCAGGCAGCCGAAGTACCGGTCGAACCCGCGCTGGAGCGGCCAACTGCTCTTCTCGGCGCCGTCGTGCATCTTCGACTCGACCGTCATGTGCCACTTCCCCACCATGAACGTGGCGTAACCCCCAGCACGGAAGTTCTCGGCCAGGCTCGGAGCGTATCCGGGCAGTTCCATGGTGGAGTTGGGGAATCCCGGGTCCATGTGCGGTACGAAGGAGAATCCCGCGCGGTGAGGATTAATGCCGGTCATGATGGCGGCTCTGGCCGGGGCGCACATCGGCGGTGTCTGGTAGTTGTTCAGCCGGTATCCCTCGGCGGCTATCTCCTGGAGCGTCGGAGTGTCGATCTCGGAGCCGAACGGGGAGATGTCACTGAATCCCATGTCGTCCATCAGCATCAGGATCACGTTCGGAGCACCGGGCCGTGCCTGCGCCTGACGAGGCCAGGACGGCACAGACTGAGAGGCGAGCTCGTCGAGCACGCCGTCGAAGCCTGCGTAATCGCGGATGGGGTAAGAGCCGTTGTGGATGTCCCCGGGCATGGTTCACCTCAATGATGTGGTCGTACGGGGTGCGGAGAATTCGGTGACTGAGCGCCAACGGTCAGCGGGGGCCGCATCGGTGTGCCGTGGGCCTATTCCGGAGGGTCTCCGGCAACCGCAAGGCTGCGGCTGCCGGAGGCCTCACTAGTCGAAAATGGTCCTGTTCTGGGTGATGACCTCTTGGACGGCGGAGGCCGCTTCCGGCACCGGTACGTTGCCGAGCATCTCGTCGCCGAACTCTTCGAGGGGCGGCAGGCCTTCCGGCGGGGTGCTGCCCGGGCGCACGCCGTAGACCCCGGCCTCCGCGAGGGCATTCTGGCCTTCCTCGCTGTAGAGCCAGTTGTAGAGCAGCTCGGTGGCGGCCGGAGTGGGGTTGTCCTTGAGCAGGCAGCTGTAGTGGTACTCGGCCCGTACCGCGTCCTCGGTGGGGAACACGAAGTCGATCGGCAGCCCGTCCTCGATGAGCGGCTGGTACTGGTTGTACTGGCCCATGACGTCGATGCCGCGTTCTCCGCGGGCGATGGACTGGGCGGACAGCGCGGAGGTGCTGGCGATCATCGGGTCGTTCTGGGCGATGCCCTCGACCCAGGCCATGTCGAACTCGCCGGAGTCGATCATGGCGGCCAGGGAGTTGGTGAAGCCGTTGACCCGGTGCGGGTCGGTCACGAGCAGCTGTCCCTTCCACTTCGGGTCGGTGAGTTCGGTGAAGCTCTGGGGGGCTTCCGCCTCGGTGACCTTGTCCGTGTTGTAGGCGATGCCGAAAGGGAAGATCGAGAGCGCACGGTACTCGTTGTCCTCGGAGACCTGGTCCGCCCCGATGTCCTCATCGGAAATAGTGAAAGGTTCGTACGCTTGGCACCGGTCGCCGCCGTAGGTGAGCTGGGTCAGTGCCGGACCTCCGTTCTGGATGCTGCCGACACGATTCCCGCTGGCGAACTCTTGGTCCAAGCGAGCCGCGAGCTCGGCGCCGAAAATGTATTCGCTTTGGACCTGGATCTCCGGGTAACGCTCCATGAACACCTCGTACGCCGGGACGTAGCTCTCCTCGGTGGGGCCGTAGGTGACCACAGAGGTTTCGTTGCTCTCCTGGGCCTGCTGGTACAGCTGGTCCATTTGTTCCTGTACCTCGGGACTGCCAAGGGCTTCCGGATCTGGGCCGTTGGAGCCGACGTCGCCAGCCATGTCCGCGCAGCCGGTGAGCAGCAGGACTGCCACGCCCGCCAGACCGGTGATGGAGTGCTTCTTCATGGGGATCTCCTTGATCAGTTTTCGGTGGCGAGCATGACGACGGATTCTGCCGGGAATTCCACCCGCACCTGGTTCTCGCCGGAGGTGTGGGCGGGGCCGCCGGTGCCGGTGCGCACCCGAAGGCTGTGGGGGCCGGCGTTGACGAGGTGTTCGATCTGGTCACCGAGGTAGACGGCGCTTTCGCGGGATGCGAGGAAAGAGTTCTCGAATCCTGGATCGACGGCGGCCTCGTAGAGTTTCGCGGAGGTGGCGCGAATGGCGATCTGGGCCGGTGTTCCGATGCCCGCTGATCGGGATTTGCCGCAGGCCACGGGGCCGATCCCTTCGATGTCGACGACGGTGCGACCCTTGTCGTCGCCGGCGACCTTTCCACTGAGGATGTTCTCGTAGCCCAGGAAGTCCGCCACGAAGGCGTTGACGGGATAGGCGTAGATCTCCTCGGGCGTTCCGAACTGCTGGATGTGGCCGCCGTGCATCACGGCGATCCGGTCCGACATCGTCAATGCCTCCACCTGGTCGTGGGTGACATACACCGAGGTGGTGCCGATGCGCTTGTGCAGTTCCTTCAGCTCCGTCCGCATGGTCCCGCGGAGCTTGGCATCCAGATTGGACAGCGGCTCGTCGAAGAGCAGCAGCGCCGGGTGAGCCACGAAGGCCCGGGCCAGCGCGACGCGTTGCTGCTGGCCCCCGGAGAGGGCGCCCACGGAGCGGGTGGCCAGATGTCCCAGCCCGACCACCTCGAGTGCTTCGGCAACTCGGGACTTGATGTCCGCGGGCTTCGCCTTGCGCATCTTCAAGGGGTAGGCGACGTTGCCGTACACCGTCATGTGCGGCCATAGGGCGTAGCTCTGGAACACCATGCCGGCGTCGCGCCGGTTCGGGGGAACCCGCCGGGATCCCTCGACGACTGTCTTGTCCCCGATGCTGATCCGCCCGCCGTCCGGATCCTCCAGCCCGGCGATGCAGCGCAACGTGGTCGTCTTGCCGCAACCACTGGGACCCAGCAGTGTCACGAAGCCGCCGTCGGAGATCTCCAGATCGATCGCGTCGACCACGACGTTGTCGTTGTACTTCTTCGTCAACTGCTCAATTGCTACTCGTGCCATTACCACTCCCGGTCAGGACGCCGTGGGCGTCATTGGTGGAAAAGTTCTTGTTCGCGGTCTCCGCCACCGTGGCGCGGCCTGCCTGCTCCGACTGCGACACCAAGAGCGCCTGCGCTTCCCGCGCCTGGCGTCTCCGGATGAGCCGCCCGATGATCCAACGCACGGCGTAGACGGCCCCAGCCAAGACCCCGCCGATGACGAAGACCAGGACGAAGAGCGCGGCGGCCATGGAGCTCTCGCCGTTGCCGTAAAGCCGGTACACCTCGACGGCCATGGTCTTGTTGGTCGGCAAGGACAGCAGGATGGGCACTTCCAGGTTTCCGACAATGTTGATGCCGGTGATGAACCAGGCGGCCATGAACGAGGGCAGGATCAGTCGGAGCACGATGCCCACGGCCACCCGCAGGGCCGTCGCCCCCGAGACCCGGGCGGACTCCTCGAGTTCCTTCCCGATCTGCGCCAACGCGCCGTCGACCGCCCGCGCCGCCAGAGGGGTGGCGGATATGACCAGGCCGATCAGCACGATCCACACCGTGCCGAAGAGCGGGGTGAGGAACGGGATGGTCAGGAAGCCCCACACGAGCCCGAGACCGAGCAGGATGCCGTTGGCGGCCCACGGCAACCAGGTGGTGAGCTCAAGGCCTCGACGCAGGGACGCCGTACCGTGCCGGCCGATGAGCCCGAGGGTGAGCGCGATGCTGCTGGCGATCAGGCCTCCGAAGACGGCGAGGAAGAAAGTGTTTCGCAGCGCCGGTGCGATAGCGGGGTCGCTGAGCAGCAGTGCATAGTTCCGCAGTGAGAGAGCACCCGAGGCGCCGAAGACCCTCTGCAAGGAGCCGAGGATCACCTGAACCGCCGGCAGGATAACCATCGACACGGCATAGAGGACGATCCAGGCGGTTGCCGCGAAACCCCATTTGCCCATGTCCCAGTGGAACTTGGAACTGCTCTTGCCACCAACGGTGGAGAACTGGCGGCGGTCCAGGAATCGCCACTTGACCGCCACCAGCAGGACGACGGTCACCATGAGCACTAGGGCCAGTGAACTCGCGGCGCTGTAGTTCGGCGGTACCTGCTCGTTAAGCATCGAGAAAATCTGGGTCGACACGACCGGGAACTGCCCGGAACCGGCGATCAGCAGCGGAACGTCGAAGGCTGTCATGCCGATGATGAACGCCAGGATCAGCGCGCCGGAGATCGCCGGCGCCATCATGGGCAGCGTGATGGTCAAAAATGTCTTCAGGGGCGTTGCCCCGAAAATGAGACCCGCTTCCTCCATCCGGTGGTCCATGGAACCGAAGGCACCGATCAGGACGAAATAGGTCAGTGTCGAGACCTTCAGGCTGAGAACGAAAGCGACCCCCCACGCCCCACCGATGGAGAACCCATCCACGCCGACTGCCGCCAGGGCCCTGCTGGCGAGCCCTATTTCCGGGGTTCCCAGCAGGTTCCAGGCCAGCGCAAAGAACAGCGGGGGCGTGGCGAGGCCGATGACCGCCAGTGGTGTCATCATCTTCGCGAGGAAGACATTCGTGTTCGTGGCGATCCAGGCCGAGACGATGCTGATCACGGTGCTCATCACCGCAACAACACCCCCGAGCCAGAGGGCGTTCTTCACGGCGGTGTAGGTGGCCGCATCCTGGAACGCCGCAGTGAGGCCCTCCGGACCCAGCGCTCCCGGTTGCCCAGGAGGCGCGTCGCGGAAGGCTCCGTAGATGATCATGATGATGGGCAACAGGTAGAGGGCGACGACGCCCAGCACCACAATCGCCATACCGCGCTTGGCCAGGATGTCGGTCAGCATGGAAGCAGACTCCGGTCGGGGCGTATGCGCCATTTTCGGTCACCTTCGACGATGGATGGGGTGTCGGTATGAAATCGATCAGATGTGGGCTGCGTCACTGAGAACTATTAGAACGCGGCGCGCCCAGTAGTACCATTTAGTCTTTTCACACATATCGATAACTTTTTCTTATGAGAGGGGGCGACCATGGAACGGCGCCAGCTCGAGTACTTCGTCGCCATCAGCCGGACCGGCAGCCTGGCTGCCGCAGCGGAGCTGCTTCACGTCACCCAACCCGCGCTCTCCCAATCGCTAAGACAGCTCGAGAAGGAACTCGGATGTGAACTCTTCCATCGCCTTCCGCGCGGCATGCGGCTCACACCGGCCGGTGAGGCTCTGCTGGACCCGGCGAAGCAGATCTTCCGAGACTTCGCCACGGCCCGCGCATCTGTCGACGCAGTGCTCGGGCTGGAGGGGGGAACGTTCGAGATCGCCTCGCTACCCGGCATCATGCTCGATCCGCTCGCCGAATGGATCAGCGCATTCCGACGACTGGCACCAAAGGTGCAGATCCGGGTCCGCCTCACCGAGGTGCCTGAGGACATTCCTAAGGCGGTTCGGACCGGGGATGTGGAACTGGGACTCATGCTGGACATAGGCCCTCAGCAAGACCTGATCGTCAAGCAGGTGGGGCAACAGGAGATTGTCGCCGTCTTCCCGCCCGGTTCGACGCTGGACCCCGACGAGAAGGTCACCGGAAAGGAGCTCCTCGAGCACGGGATGATCCTGGGCGGCCCCGGCGTGGGACGGGAGCTGATCCGGCGAGAGAGTGAACGCACCGGGAAGCAGCACCAGTCGATCATCGAGGTGAACCGACGGGACTCGGTTCTGTCACTGGTGCTGGCGGGGGCGGGAGCCGGCGTCCTGCCTCGTGCACTGGCAACGCTGGCCGAGGCGAGCGGGGCCGTCGTCCGATCGTTGGATCCACCAGCCAAGCGAGGCATCTACGTCCTGCATCGGAACGGCCCCCCGCCCCCCGCCCTCCGTCTGTTCGAACAAATTCTGACGACGGCGGAGTGACAGCGAAACCGCTTGGTACGATTTTCGCCGCATCCCTTCCCGGTTGTGTGCGCGCCAGCCACCGGTCGGTCGCAGGCGGGTCTCCGCGGCTTTCCAGAACGTGCGCTAACCTCTATATCGGGCATCCGACGGAGGGAGACCTGCGGGGACAGCACGGAGACCGCCCCCCGCGGCTCGGGTCGCCTGCCCCAACCGGCGTGCCCTCCAGACGAACCCGGATGTCGAGGCTGGCACAACGTGCAGCAGGCAAGTCGTAACCATGATGGGCTACGACTCATTTCCTTCCCGAAGGACATATCGGGTCCCATGACAATCTGAGGGAGGATCCATGCACTGCTGTGCGCCCCGCAGCGACGCACCCGTCCACGGACCGCCGACCAAGAAGGTCCTTGTCGAAGGGCGGCACGAGCTAGTCACCGAACCCGCCCTCCATGTGGACGTCCCTCTGGGCCCCGGCACCTTCGTCATGGGAGATCCGTTTGGGGAGGGACACCCCGCAGACGGAGAGGCGCCCCAGCACACGGTCACATTGGATACTTTCCATATCGATGTGACGACGGTGACCAATGAGCAGTATGCCCGATTCGTCGCGGCCACGGGACATCGCACTGGAGCCGAAGTGGACGGCTTGTCCTCCGTCTTTCACATGGCCGTCCCTACGGACTCACCGGATGTTGCAGGGCGGGTGCCCGGCCTGCCGTGGTGGCTGGCGGTCAGGGGGGCCGATTGGTCGCACCCAGCCGGCCCAGGAACCACGTGGGAGGACATCCCGGATCATCCCGTGGTGCACGTCAACTGGCACGACGCCCAGGCCTACTGCGCATGGGCCGAGCGGCGCCTACCCACTGAAGCCGAATGGGAGTTCGCCGCCCGAGGAGGATTGAGCCAGGCCCGCTACCCTTGGGGCGACGACCTTGTCCCCCAGCATCAAGACCAAGACGTCCACCACTGCAACATTTGGCAAGGCTCTTTCCCAGATGCCAACAGCCGGGACGATGGCTACCTCACAACTGCACCCGTGAAGCATTACCCGCCGAACGGGTACGGCTTGTTCCAGTGCTCCGGCAACGTGTGGGAGTGGTGCAATGACTGGTTTCTCCCGCAGTACTACTCGAACTCGCCGCTGCGTAATCCACCCGGCCCCAAGATTGGACAGGGACGGGTGATGCGAGGTGGTTCGTATCTGTGCCACCACTCGTACTGCAACCGCTACAGAGTGGCTGCACGGAGCTGGAACACGCCCGATTCGGCAGCGGCCAACGTCGGCTTCCGCACCGTGGCTCACTAGCCCTGGTCGGACCCATGAGGGCTGAGGGGCGCCCGGGTCCTGCGACAGGTGAGGCTCCTCCTGAGGGCGTCAGCGGCCAAAAACCCCTGGACCCCGTGGTCCCGGACGGCGTGCCTCAGCCGATGCGGAAGACCTCGACCCTCACCCCATCCGGTTGGCGCTCTCCCGTGCCGATGAACAGAGTCCGATTCAGCCACGCGTACGGTCCGGTCTCCTCAGCGGTCAGTCGCGGCACGCAGCGGAAGTAAATCCGGGCAGGATCCACCGACTCGCCAGCCATCACCTTCCGTAGATCTTCGGCATCGCCAGTGCGCAATGCACGGTTCTCCACGAGGACGTGATGTCCGTCGTCGAGCTTCAGGACGTAGTCTGCGGCCAGATAGGCGACGTCCTCGACCGAGTACTGCTGGAAGTCCGCCCCGGCGTCGAGGACTCGGCCGTTGATGGCCGGTCCGTGCACGCGCCCGCCGCGGATCGGAACCACCCGCCGCATACCGTCCACCGTGGTCCCGACCGTGATGGGAGGGTCGACGTCAACATCAATTGTGGCCACGTACTCCAGCAGCGGCGGTATCGGGATATGCGAGGCAAATTGGGACGACTTCCGAGGATGATGGTTCGTCATGGCATTCCTTTCGTGGATTCGACTCCGGTGCTCCCCGCGCCGCGCAGGCGACCATCACGCAACTGGTCAAACAATAACCGGCTGGTGTCAGGGGAGTGAGGGAACTGGATGCGCCGTCGGCCTCGGGCCGATACTCCACCTGACGCTGATCGACGACGGCTTCCGGGGCAGTGAAAAAGTCGGGACGGAGGAATTGCCGAGGCCCCCTGTTGTGCCGCTGACATCCGTTTCTCCCGCTCGGCTATGGTTGCGAGCTCGCGTGCCGGGCAGAGGTGCCGCGTGGTTGCCACAGCAGCGAGAGGGCCCCGGTCACCGTCGTCGTGAAGTCCAACGACCGCCGCCTGCTGGTCTTCGACATTAGATTCCCTAATGTCAACTATAGATCTAAATAACTATACGTTTTGGGTTGTTCCGCTCAGACTAGTGGAGCGATCGGCACACCCTACTGATTCGCGAAAGGAGCTTGTGAGCACGTCAATAGTTCCCTGGGGACCCTCCGACGCCACTTCAGGGGCTGCCGGGGTGGTCCTGGTGGATGGCGGACCAAGCACGCAACTCACCGCACCGGCAACGGGCGGCCGTCCTCGGCGACGTCAGCCGGAGATAGGAATCTGGTTCCGTCGCCCTGGCTGCGGGTTTGTTCGCCGTCCTGCTGATCTCGATGGTTTCACCCGTTGCCGTCGAAGGCGGGTCATCCCTGAAGGGGTGGCGGGGCCGGCATGACGCCCGGTGGCGGGCCGTCGCGCTGTGGCGTCGACAAATTTTCAGTGCTCTTCACGTAGAGCGACATCGTCGAAACGACGCCCCCACGTACCTCAAAGCGGAAGGTTTCTCATGAATCTGGGCATGGGTTCCTTGCCAGCCCGGCGCCCGAAGGTGCGTCCGGACGACATCGCCGTCGTTTTCAAGGAACACGAATGGGCCTACCGGCAACTCGACAAGCGGGTCACCCGTGTACCCAACGCACTCACCGACGCCGGAGTGCCCAAAGGTCATCGGGCCGTGCAAGTGGGGTTTAACCATCCGGCACTCAAACGATCGCGCATGACGCAATGACGGGCCTGCGCCGGAAGGAAAACACGGAGATCAGCGGAAGCGCCATGGATTCGGCCCAGCGCTTCCACGGCGGGGCCGTCTTCGAGCCACCACGAGCCGAAGGTGAACCCTGCCGGCCCGACACCCCACCGACCCATACTCCGTCGGCGGAGGCCACGGCCACCGGCTCTCACCTGCCTGCACGATCAAGGAACATGCCGTGAATGACCCCCGTATTGGACCTGGACCCCACAGACACACCCGCCGCGTGCTGGGCGGCGGGATCGAGCCTGACCCTCGGTTCACCCTTGCCAACGAACGCACCTTCCTCGCCTGGATCCGCACCGCCCTGGCCCTGCTGGCCGGAGGCATCGCCGTGGAGGCCTTCACCGCCGACGTCTTCCCCGACCAGATCCGCACGCTACTGGCCGTGATCCTGCTGCTGCTGGGCGTGCTGCTCAGCTCGGGGGCGGCCGTGCGCTGGTACAAGGTCGAACGCAGCCTGCGCCACCAGACTCCCCTGCCGCTGCCACTGATCACGCCGCTGCTCGGGGGCGGAGGAGCCATCGTCTCCGGGGTCTTGATCGCCTTCGTCATCCAGAACTGACCCCCGTGGCCCGCCGCGATCAGAACCAGAACACCACCGCCGCCCACGAGGATTCCGGCCTCCAGCCCGAACGCACCATCCTGGCCTGGGGACGCACGGTACTGGCCCTCATCACAGCTGCGGCGATCTGCCTGCGCTGGATCACCCACCACGGCGTGTTCGTCCTGACCCTGTTCGCCGTGGCCGTGGCCACCGGGGCGGCGATCTACCTGAGCCAACGCGCCCGCTACGCCCGCAGCAGCCGCGGAATCACCGATGAGAAAATAGCCGCCGACGCCAGAAGCGTCCTGGGCCTGGCCACGGCCACAGCCGTCCTCGGCCTATTGGGCCTCTATGTGGTGCTCAGCCTGACCTGACCAGCGCAAAGCCCTCCAAGCCCTCCAAGCCCTCCAAGCACTAAACGTGTTCTACCCCAAGAGCTCCGACAGCAGATCGGGCATGACGAGCAATTGACCAACGGCGGATTCTGGCAGTCATTGCAATATCGCCTCGCAGAATATGGCCGGTAACTGGCCATATTTAAAGCGGAGAGTGTTCGGCCACCACTCCCCAGACGGCGGTCTCAGCAAGCCGATCCTCCGAGCGGGTCCCCACCTGGGGGATGTCACAGGGGTGCTCAGCCTGCGTTGATCCCGACGCCTGCTCCCTCACCGTCCTGATGTGTCGCCTCTTCCTGACGCCCCGCCTTTTCCCACCTCCGCACCAGGGCCTGCACCCCACCTCCATACCCCCGAACGGCTCGAGGGCGCCGCCATGCATCCCCATGGCCCTACTGGCGGGCGCGTCGCGGACACCTCTCCTCCAGGTCTCTTGTGAGCCGAGTCACCTCCTGCTATGGTCTTCCCGCTTCGCAGAAAGTGTTTCCCATAGAGTGGGAATTACTGCGCGGGGCGTCGCATGGGCAATGCCCCCGGCACCGGGGCGATCACCCTGCGAGGAAGCGCTCGTGAACGCAAGCCAGGAGAACCATGACTCACTACGAAATTGCCGTGATTCCCGGGGACGGTATCGGCCCCGAAGTCGTGGACGCCGCTCTGTCCGTCCTGAAGGAATGCGAAACGCGCTACGGACTGAAGTTCCATTACACGTTCTATGACTTCAGCGCAGACCTGTACCGCCGCACCGGTCGAAAGATCACTGCCGCCGACATGGATGAGATCGGCAAGGCGGACGCCGTGTTGTTCGGCGCCATGGGGTTGCCAGATGTGCGTGGACCGGAAGGCCTTGAGCTGGGCGCCCAGGTCGAGATGCGGGCCCACTACGGGCTTTTTGCCAGCCTTCGGCCGGTGCGGCTTTTCCCGGGAGTCGAGAGCCCGGTCAAGGCGAAGGACATCGACATGCTCGTCATCCGGGAAACCTCCGAAGGGATGTTCGCGGGACTGGCCGATGAGCAAGAGCCCAGTGATGAGCGGGCGAGTGATCGCATGACGATCACCCGGGCCACGTGCGAGAAGCTCTTCGACGTGGCCTTCGCCCAGGCGCGAGCACGCCGCAAGCGAGGCACCCCGGGGCACGTGACCCTGCTGCACAAGTCCAACGCGCTGCGCAGCAACGTTTTGATGGAGAAGGTGTTCGACGAGGTCGCTGCGCGCAACGACGATGTCGGAAGCGCGAAGTTCTACATCGACGCGGGATCGATGTACATGGTCACCGATCCGGAACGCTACGACGTGGTCGTCTCGGAGAACATTTTCGGCGACATCGTCTCCGAGATCGCAGCCGGCCTCGTCGGCGGTCTCGGCGTCGCGCCCTCCGCCGACGTCAGCCTGACCCATGGCGTGTTCCAGCCCTCACACGGCAGCGCCCCCGACATCGCGGGCAAAGGCATCGCGAATCCGACGGCAATGATCCTCTCGGCCGCCATGATGCTGGAATGGCTGGGCGAACGCCACGATGACGACCTGTGCACCCAGGCAGCACAGAGCATGCACGGCGCCGTCGAAGCAACACTGGCAACAGGTCCTCGGGCGCGCGACCTGGGCGGAACGGCCGGCACCCAGGAAGTGGTGGAGGCGGTCCTCAGCGCCCTGCCGGCGGAGCTGGGAGCTGGGCGGCTGGAGCACCACGTCGCGGCCGTGACCGACGGATAACCCTGCACCGCCAGGCTCTCACTCTGCTCCCTCAACTTCTCCTACCGCAGCCGGCAGGCATTGACCCACGAAAGATGTGCACCCATGACGTACAAGGTTTTGTTCCTCAACCCGCTGAAGGACTATGTCGGCCGCCTGGTGGATTCCGCACCGGAGGGCTTTGAGGTGACAGTGATGCCGCCCGGGGCGGAGGTGTCGGCGATGTGCCGTGAGGCGGCGGATGCCGATTTCCTCATCTCGGGCGTCGACGTGCCCGAGGAGGTGTTCCGGGCCGCCAAGAACGCCAAGTTCATCCAATACATGAGCTCTGGTTACGGGCAGCTGCCGATCAGTGTCCTGAATGAACTGGGGGTTCCGGTGGCCCAGATGAAGACCCATTCGATCTCCGTCGGAGAGCATGCGGTCACGTTGATGCTGACGGTGCTGCGGCGCATCCCGGCCTCCATGCAGCTGATGCGCGAGGGGAAGTGGCGTCAAGACCTGGACGAGATGTCCTACTCGGAGCTGTACGGCAAAACGGTCGGGATCGTCGGCCTGGGGAACATCGGTCGCTGGGTCGGCAAGGTCGTCCACCACGGATTCGGCGCCAATGTGGTCTTCTACGACAACGCGGAGATCCCGCTGACCGTCTCCGAGCTCATCCCGGCCCGCCCGGTCTCGTTGGAGGAGCTCATGGCGATCTCCGACATCGTCTGCGTGAATGTTCCGTTGAATGCGGACTCCGACAAGATGATCGGGCGCGAGGAACTGGCCCTGATGAAGCGCACCGGAGTTCTCGTCAATGTCGGCCGCGGTGAGGTTGTGGATGAGCGCGCCCTCATCGAATGCTTGCGCGAGGGGCGCATCGCTGGAGCCGGACTCGATGTCTACGACAGAGAGCCGCTGGACACCGCCAGCGAGTTGCTGGATCTGGAGCAGGTGGTGTGCACGCCCCATATGGCCGGTGTGGGCTGGGAGAACGTCCAGCGCAGGATCGCGACGGTCTGGCAGAACTTCGATGCGGTCCTGCGTGGTGACACCCCCAGCGGGGTCGTCACAGAGACGAAGCGAGCGGCCCACCTGTCGGTCTCGTAGCGTGCCGCCCACCCGCGATGCCGGATGAACCGTATGGATTCGGTCGAAGGGATGGCGCGGGGGCGGTCACCGTGTGATCAGCGGCTGCCGGGGCCTGTGGTTCAGAGCCCGGGTCGCTGTCAGGTGTGGTGTCGATGCTGCCGCGCGAGGCGGCCGGCAATCCGCCATGGGCACCACGGGAGACGTCGAGCAGTGCTCGTGCCCTCCTGCTCCTGAGCGCCCAAGTGGCCGGCACGAGTGTGACGTCAGCTCCATCCAGGGCACCCGTGGGCACCGTCGGCCGCACAGTCCGGGTGCCCGACGACTGGGATCTGTTGCGCGGTAGAACGGACACCTGGCCATAAGGTGGCTCCATGTCGTCCCCTGAGTCACCGAGCAGCAACCGCACCCTGGAGCGTGTGGCCGCGATCCTCGATGCTGTGGATTCCTCCTCGGCCTCGGCCAGCGAGCTGGCCCGCCGAACGGGCCTGTCGGTCTCGACCGCCCACCGCCTGGCCCTGTCGATGGTCGAGTACGGGTTCCTGCGCCGGACCGAGGCCGGGAACTTTCGGCTGGGACAGCGCTTCGTGCAGTCCGCTCTGGAGAAGGTCGCGCTGCCGGCACTGACCGCGCTACGGGACGCGACCGGTGAGAGCGCCCAGTTGTGGATCCGTCGCGGGGAGGACCGCATCTGCCTGCTCAACTTCGACAGCCCCCAGGAGCTGAGGGCGACCCTGCCTCCGGGATCGCGTCTGGCCCTGCCGGCAGGCTCCAGCGGACGCCTCCTGGCCAACGAACCGGAAGCCCTGGAGGAACTGGAGGCCCACGGGTGGGTGGAATCGGTCGGCCGTCGTACCCCGGGGCTGGGCTCGGTCAGCGCCCCGGTGGTGCTGCGCGGGCAGACCATTGCCGCTGTGTGCCTAGCCATGCCGCTGGCCCGCGTGCAGGACTCCCCCGGCGCCGACTTCGGTGACGCCGTCGTCGCCACCGCCCGACGCATCAGTGGCGACCTCGAGCAGGCTGCCCCGTAGTTCCCCACCACATTTGCTCCACAACCCCCTCGGCTTTTTCGCCGAGGGGGTTGTGTGTGTCCTGGGTCACGCGCTAGTGTCCTCCCGCTAAACGACAGTGATATCCCACACAGTGAGAAATTTGGGACGTCGCGAGGCCAAACCAAGGAAGCAGGCACCATGACCGACAATCTCCGTCTCGAGGGCAACACCCTCCCGCTGGAGGGCATCCGTGTGCTGGAGCTGGGCAGCTTCATCGCCGCCCCCTTCGCCGCCCGGCTCTTCGGCGACTTCGGCGCCGAGGTCATCAAGATCGAGAAGCCCACCGGCGGCGACGAGCTGCGCGACTGGCGCAAGACCCGCGGGGCCACCTCGATGCTGTTCCGCACCGTGGCCCGGAACAAGAAGTCGGTAGCCCCTGGACCTGCGCTCGGAGACCGGCCGGGAGGCGGTGAAGAAGATCGCCGCGAAGTGCGACGTGGTGATCGAGAACTTCCGCCCCGGCACCTTGGAGAAGTGGGGCCTGGGACCCGAGGTCCTGACCGAGCTCAACCCGGAGGTGGTGATGGTGCGGATCTCCGGCTACGGACAGACCGGCCCGTACCGCAACCGCGCCGGTTTCGGCAGCTCGGCGGAGTCCTTCGCCGGCCTGCGCTACATCACCGGTGAGCCCGACCGCCCGGCCGGCCGGGCCGCGGCGTCCCTGGGCGACACCGTAGCCGGGCTCTACGGGGTCATCGGGGCGCTGATGCTCATGCTGCAGAAGGCCCGCGGCGCCCGCTGCGAGGGCCCGCAGGTCGTCGATGTCGCCCTCTACGAGGGCGTGTTCAGCCTGCTGGAGTCCCTGGTGCCCGACTACGACGCCTACGGGATGGTGCGCACCCGCACCGGTGGCCGGCTGCCCGGGGTGGTGCCCACCGGCTCCTACCCCTGCGGCGACGACCTGGAAGTCGTCATCGGCGGCAACTCCAACTCGGTCTTCCGACGCCTGATGGCCGCCATCGGCCGGACGGACCTGGCCACCGACGAGTCGCTGCTGACGACCGAGGCGCGCGGGGCCCGGGAGGAGGAGCTCAACGGAGCGATCACCGCCTGGACCTCGAGCATGCCGCTCAAGGAGGTGCTTGAGCATCTCGATGCCGCCGGGGTGCCGGCCGGGCCCGTCTACGACGCCCCGTCCATCGCCACCGACGAGCACTACCTCGCCCGGGACATGATCGAAACCCACGAAGTCGTCGTCGAGGACGAGCCCGAACTCATCCGCTTCCCCGGGGTGGTTCCCAAGATCCCCGGCCACGAGGGCCGGGTCCAGTGGGTCGGTCCGGAGCTGGGCCAACACACCGAGGAGGTCCTGCACGAGATCGCCGGGCTGAGCCCCGAGGAGATCGCCGACCTCACCCCGCAGGAGGTGGGCTGAGTTGGACATGCAGATCACCGACGTGTTCCTGCGCGACGGCCTCCAGGACGAGGACGTCGTCGTGCCCACCGCCGACAAGCTCGCCGTCGCCGAGGCCCTGATGGCCGCCGGCCTCACCCGCCTGGAGGTGGCCTCCTTCGTCAACCCGAAGAAGGTCCCGCAGATGGCCGACGCCGCCGAGATCCTGGCCGGGCTCCCCCACCTCGAGAAGGTGACGTACACGGCACTGGCGCTCAACGGCCGCGGCATCGCCCGAGCCGTCGAAGCGGGAGCCACCGATGTTCAGGTCGTCGCCTCCGCCAGCCAGGCCCACAGCAACGCCAACGCCGGGCAGTCCATCGAGGACGCCCTGGCAGACCTCGCCGCCGAAGTGGCCCGCTACCCGCAGACCCACTTCTTCGCCGGGATCTCCACCGCCTTCACCTGCCCCTTCGAAGGTGAGATCGACCCCGCCCACCTGCTGCGGGTCGTGCGGGCCTTCCAGGCCATGGGCATCACCGACATCGGCCTGGCCGACACCCTCGGCACCTCACCCACCCATCAGGTCGTGAACGCCGTGGCGCACGTCCAGGACGCCGAACCCGACCTGACCTACTCCCTGCACCTGCACAACGCCCACGGCCAGGCCCTGGACACCGTCACCGCCGCCGCGGAACGGCTGGCGATCACCCGCTTCGACAGCGCCCTGGGCGGCTACGGCGGCTGCCCCTTCGCCCCCGGCGCCCACGGCAACATCGCCACCGAACAACTCGTAGCCCACCTGCACGCCACCGGCCACGACACCGGCATCGACGAGGACCGTCTGGCCGAGGCAGTGCGCCTGGCCCGCGACGTCATCGCGCACTCCTCGGCGCTGGGGTCCCTGGACCCCGCCGGACGCTAGACCACTTCACCTCTTCCATCCACGAGCGGCTCTGTGAGAACCGCCGTGCCCACACGAACCGGGGGATCCCGATGTCCACGACACCACCGACCACCCAGACCACCCAGCCCGCCGGCCTGGCATCGGATCAGCAGCCTGCGGATCCGGGCACCGGGATGCACCGTGCGGTCGCCCCGACCGCAGGCCCGCGCCGCGGAACGCACTACCCCGGCCGCCAGGGCTGGCGCATCGCCAGCACGCCCGCCCCGGTCTACCTTGTGTTCGCTGCCGTGGTGCTGATCGCCGCGGTGACCGGCAACCTGCCCGAGTCCATGCTCTCGGGCTTCGCCGTCACCATGCTGCTGGGCGGGCTGCTGATCTGGATCGGCAATCTCTTCCCCGTGATCCGCGACTACGGGCTGCCCACCGTCCTGTGCACCTTCGTCCCGGCCACCCTCATGTTCGCCGGGGTCATGCCGGAGAACGCCGTGGTCGTGGTGCAGAGTTTCGTCGACAGCTACGGGTTCCTGGACTTCTTCGTCATGGCCCTGATCGCCGGGTCCATCCTGGGCATGCCCCGGGCACTGCTCCTGAAGGCCGGGCCCCGCTTCGCGGTCCCCCTGGTCGGGTGCCTGATCGCCACCTTCGGCCTGATCGGGGCCCTCGGTGCGGTCACCGGCTTCGGGTTCATGGAAGGCATTCTCTTCATCGCCGCCCCGATCATGGCCGGGGGCCTGGGTCTGGGTGCGGTACCGATGTCGGAGATGTACGCCGCCCGCACCGGTGGGGAGGCCGCCACGTTCATGGGCGATCTGATGTCGGCGGTGGTGATGGCCAACATCGTGTGCATTCTCATCGCCGGGGTCTACAACGGGCTGGGCAAGCGCAAGAAGCAGCTGTTCGTCGGGTTCAACGGCCACGGTGAACTCATGCGCGTGAAGGGCCGGGCCGGAGAGATGGCCACCCCGCCGAAAAAGGAGCTGTCCTCCTTCCTCTCCCTGGGCAAGGGCCTGCTCATCGCCGCGGTCCTGTTCGTGGCCGGCAACCTGGTCGCGGTCTACCTTCCGGTCCTGCACCCCTACGCCTGGACCATCCTCTTCGCCGCCGCGGTCAAGATCTTCGGGCTCCTGCCCAAGGACCTCGAGGACGGGTCCTCCGAGTGGGGCGACATGATCGCCTCCATCCTGGTCCCGGCCCTGCTGGTGGGGGTGAGCATGACCTACATCGACATCCAGGAGGTCCTGGCCTCGGTGAGCAACCCGATGTTCATCGTCCTGACCATCGCCACCGTCGTCATCGCCACCCTGACCTCCGGGGTCCTGGGCTGGCTGGTGAAGTTCCACTTCGTGGAGGCCGCCATCACCCCGGGCCTGGTCATGGCCGACACCGGCGGCTCCGGCGACGTCGCCGTGCTCAGTGCGGCCAACCGCATGCACCTGATGCCCTTCGCGGCCCTGACCAACCGCCTCGGCGGGGCCCTGGTGCTGTTCGTCACCTCCCTGCTCGTGCCGCTGCTGGCCGGCTGATCCGGGGCCCCTCCCACCGGCACCGCTCCGCCGCCCCGATCCGGGGCGGCGGAGCGCCCCGTCCACCGCAGCGACAGGCAGCCCATGACGGCCACCGTCATCACCGAAACCCGAACAGGACATGTGCCATGACGAAGACCGACGCCCTCCGACCCCCATCCACCCTCGACAAGGAGCAAGGTTTCGACGTGCCAGCCGACAGCAACGAGACGAACTCCCTCCCCGGCGGACACAGCGCCACGGTGGAGAACACGGATGCGCCCCTCACCGTCTCGACCGCCGTCGCCGAGGTGATCGCTGCGCGCACCGATCACTTGTTCGGACTGATGGGCAACGGCAACGCCCACCTGATCAGCCACCTCACCTACGCCGGGTTCGGCTTCACCTCCGCCCGCCACGAAGCCGCCACGGTCACCATGGCCGATGCCTACCACCGGGCCACCGGGCGCGTCGGGGCGGCCACCACCACCTACGGGGCCGGATTCACCAACGCCTACACGGCCCTGGCCGAGGCCTGCCTGGCCCGGATCCCCCTGGTGATGGTGGTGGGCGACGCCCCAACGACGGGGCGTCGAGCCTTCGACATCGATCAGCCCGGTGCCGCCGCGGCGGTGGGGGTCACCACGCTCGTGGCGACCCCGGAGAACGCAACGGCGATCACGCACCGGGCCTTCGACCTGGCCCAGCAAACCTTCCAGCCCGTAGTGGTGGCCATCCCCTACGACGTCGCCACCGCCCCGCTCATCGAGCCGGTGGAGCTGCCGCCATTGCCGGTCAAGCCTGCCTGGAACGCCCCGGCCGAGGAGCTCGACCGCATCGCCGCCCTGCTGCGTGACGCGGCCCGGCCGTTGATCCTGGGTGGGCGCGGCGTGCTCCTGGCCGATGCCGCCGCCCCGCTCAAGGAGATCGGGGACCGGCTTGGGGGCCTGTTCATGACCTCGGTGATGGCCACCAACCTCTTCGACTCCCCCTGGGACCTGGGGATTGCCGGGGGCTTCACCCGCGACCACCGCCTCGAGCTCGTCCGCCAGGCCGACCTGGTGCTGGTCGCCGGGGCGAGCCTCAACGCCTTCCAGGCCCGCTACGGAACCCTCTTCGCGCCCGGCACCCGGGTGATCCGCATCGACAACGAACCGGAGGCCGCGGTGGCCCACCCGGCCGTCACCGACTACATCCGCGCCGACCTCGACCCCTTCCTGCAGGCCCTCACCGGCCGGATCCCCACGACCGAGCAGGCGCGCACCTGGCGGGCAGCCGTGCCCGAGGTGGCCGGGGAGGCCTTCCGCTCCCCCGCCCCGGTGGAGGACCCGGCCGAGTTCGGCCCCGACGGCCGGCTCAACCCCCGGGCCGTGGTCGCGGCCCTGGAAGAGATCCTCCCGAAGGACCGCTCCGTGGTGATGGACGGGGGCCACTTCATGGGCTGGGCCCCGATGTATCTCTCGGTGCCGGATCCGCAGGCCATGGTGCTGGTGGGCACCGCTTTTCAGTCCATTGGTCTCGGGGTCGGCTCCGCGGCCGGGGTCTCGGTGGCCCGCCCGAAGCGCACCACGGTGTTCGTCACCGGCGACGGCGGTGGGCTCATGGGCCTGGCGGACTTCGAGACCTTCATCCGCGCCACCGCCCGTGGGGTGGTGATCGTGCTCAACGACTCCGCCTACGGCGCCGAGCTGCACCAATACGCCTCCAAGGGCCTGGACCCCACCGCAATGCTCATCGACGAAGTCGACTTCGCCGCCATCGGCCGGGGCCTGGGCGCGGACGGAGCAAAAGCCCGAACGCTGGCCGACCTCGCCGTGCTCACCGACTGGCTGGCCACCCACGACGAAGGAGTCTTCGTCCTGGACGTGGCCATCTCCCAGAAGGTCGTCGTGGAATTCATGGCAGCCTCCCTCACCGCCGGCAAGAAGCTGTAGACCATGGCCTTCCCCACCAGCCCTGCTGAGAGTCAGGGCGCCTCACCGCCCCAGATCTCCTGGCCGGCGATGCCCACATCCGAGGCACCACAAGCGGACGCAGCGTTATCCGAGGACACAACCATCTCCGCGTGGGCGCTACGCCCTGGCGACCATGTGGAGGTTCACGCGCCGGGGTACCAGCCTTACCAAGCAGTTGTCGACGACACCATGGCCCACCTGCACGTGGCCTGGGTCCGGGAACTCAGGTGCGGAGAGCGGCGGATGCTATCCACGCAGGAGTACCGCTTCCATCGCTGTTGAGAGCCACCAGGCGTTAAGGTCACGGCGGGCGTGCACCACGTGCCGAATCAAGGTCTCGAGCAGTCAGCCATGACGCGATGACAGGCCTGCGCCGGGAGGGAAACACGAGTCACCAGCGGAAGCTCCATGTGCGCCATGGCTTCCCGCCTCGTGCTCCCACCGAAAGCTCCTCGGCCATCCACGCGGATGGACGAGGAGCTTTACGTTTCCCAGACCAGAACAACCGGGACTGCCGCATTGATAGGTGACGTTGAGCTGGCTCGATGGCCTCTATCCCGCCTCACGTAAAGTCCCGGTCCGTGTGGTGGTGGTACAGGCGGGCAACTCCACCGCGACATGCAAGTTGGTTACCGGCTGGCGTACCCCACGCTCCGCCGGCCACGACTCCAGCTTTCGTGGGGTTCTTGCGCTACGCCGTCTGATCAGCGGCTGGGGAGACCTCGCGTCCTGCAGGTAGCAATCGTTCGACCTGGTCCAGCGCTGATCGCGTCTGGTCTTCGGTGGCGATGGTGATGCGCTGGAACACCAGTCCGTCGAGGGCGGCGAACACCAGTCGAGCCACGGCTTCGTCCGCGGCGTAGCCGGCGGCGGCGAGGGCTGCCTGCATGCGCTGGACGTAGGCGTCGTACAGACGCTCGGCTGCCGGTCGCAGGGCAGGGATTGCCCTGGAGGCCAGGACCATCTCGTACTGGAAGGCTTGTCGTGCGGGGGACTCCCGCACGGCGTCCAGCACGTTGTCTGCGATGGCACCGTGGAAGATCCGCTCGAACTCGGTGCCTTCCAGGGTGCGCTGGGCCGCGTGGTCCATGGCCGCTTCCAGCAGGGCCGTCTTGGACCCGAAGTGGTGGGAGATCAGCGTGTTGTCCACCCCGGCGATCTCGGCCACCTTGCGGTAGCTCAGCGATTTCAACCCGTCGCGACCTACCAGCTCGATAACGGCATCCAGCAGGGCCTCCCGGCCTGCCCCGTAGACCCCATTGCGTCCCGCCATCTGCACTCCTGTCGTCGCACCGGCTCTAGAAACCCCTGCCCGTCCACGCTACCTGTCGGCCTCACTTTGGGGCCCTGGGTGCACGACCGGACGCCCCCCCACCTTCAGCCGAAGAAATTTTTGCGCTCCCCCTTGCCATACAAACTCTGCAAGTGCAGAGTTGTCTTGCGCTCACAGTGACCCGTGTCACGGCAACCCACTGTGGGAGCGGCGCTCGTCTGCTCGTCTCAGACCTGCGCTGCGCATCGAAGGGCTACTCGCGTGGTTCCAGCAGCACCCGATCCCAGGGGGACCTGATGTCTTCACCCATCACTTCCGGCGCTACAGCCGGTTCGACGCCGGCATCGCCGGGCTCAACGTCGAGGACGCCGCAGGGCACACCCGCCCCGCACGAGGCGCCCACCGAGCTGCACGCCCGCCTGTCCTGGAAGGACGCCTTCGCCATGTCGATGGCCGTCTCCGGCGGGCTCTACGTCTCCTTCGGCGCCACCGTGGCAGTGGTCGGGGGCCTGTCGGCGATGGCGCTGTGGGCCTTTGCCGCGCTGATCGGCTGGGTGCAGAACACCCTGTTCGCCGAGATGGCCTCGATCTTCCCGGACAAGCCCGGCGGGGTGCCGATCTACGCCCACGAGGCCTGGCGTGAACGCTTCGCCCCGGCCGGGGCGCTGGCCACCTTCGGCTACTGGTTCGGCTGGTCGGCGGTGATCTCCATCGTCTCCGTCACTGCCGGGGCCGTCATCACCGCCCGCTGGCTGCCCGAGGCCACCTGGGCCCTGAACCTCGGGGTCGCCCAGATCGGGCCGGCTCAGCTGATCGGTATCGTGCTGATCCTGCTCATCATGGTGCCCAACCTCTTCGGCGCACAGCCGGCCGCCTGGGTGAACAAGGTGATCGGGGTGCTGCTGCTGGCATCCTTCGCCGTGTTCATCGCCGCCCCCCTCGTCTCCGGGTCCTGGCAGGCCCCCAACCTCACCTGGGGCCTGGGCGATCTGGCCGCCGACCCTTGGGCCACGATCCAGCTGGCCCTGGTCTGGCTCTACCTGATCGGCTGGACCGCCTACGGCACCGAGATGTGCGCGGCCTTCATGCCCGAGTACCGGTCCAAGAAGGACGGCAAGAAGGCCCTGTTCACCTCCGGGGCCTACACCTTCGGGATCTTCCTGCTCGTACCCTTCGGCGTGGGGGGGCTCGTCACCCAGCAGGAGGCCGCGGCCGATCCGGCCGGGATGTTCGTCACCGCCTTCACCCGGGTGCTGCCGGCCGGGCCCCTGGCCGACGTGATGCTGCTGGCCATCCTGGCCGCCCTGCTCATGGGCGTGAACGCCTCCATGGCCGACGGTTCCCGCGCCCTCTACGGGGCCGCCCTGGACGGGCTGGCGCCCAAGCAGCTCGAGAAGACCAACCGCCACGGCGTCCCGGCCCGGACGATCTACGCGGCGGTGGTCATGAACGTCGTGCTCATCGTCTTCATCGCCAACCCGATCTCCATCCTGGTCGCGGCCAACCTGGGCTACCTGCTGGCGATCCTGCTGGCCCTGGCCGGTTTCCTCGTCCTGCGCCGCGACCATCCCGAGTACAACCGCCCCTTCCGGGTGGGCCGCTACGCGGTGCCCCTGGCGGCGGTGCTGGTCGTCTACACCACCGTGGTGCTGGTGGTGGGGGCCCTGTCCAGTGAGCTGACCGGTTACGGGGGACCGAAGGAGCTGGCCATCGGCGTCGGGATCCTGGCCCTGTCCCTGGTGCTCTACCTCTACCGCCGCCGGGTCCAGGACCACCTTCCGCTGCTGCGCGACCCCCGCCCCGTCCCGAGCACCGCTCCGGCCCCTGGGCCCCGCTGAGTCCTACCGCTTGGGAGCACACGTCGTGCCCCTCCTGTCCGCAACACCCTCTCCGAAAGGAACCACCATGTCCGAACTCCTTGCCGCCGTCTTCCACGCCGACACCGCCACCACCGCTCCCGAGCCCTTCGAGGTCGGCACCGTGCGCTGGCTGCGCAAGCCCGGCCAGGGTGATCGCGAGGCCTTGTCTGCCGGAATCTGGGAAGTCACCCCCGAGCAGGTCCCGGAGGCCTTCGATCTGCCCATCCACCAGGACGAGAGCATCTACATCGTCTCCGGTCACCTGCGCATCCAGGTCCAGGACGGCGAGACCTTCGACCTCACTGCCGGTTCCATGGCCTCCTTCACCGAAGGCGCAATGACCCGCTGGCAGGTCCTGGAGCCCACCGTCGAATTCTTCGTCTACAGCTGAGCCGGCGGCGCGCTGCGTGTGTGCTGCACCGGTTGCCGTCCCATCCTTGATTCCCTCCGAAGGAGTTCTTCTCATGACCGTCGACAACTCGTTCCAGGACTACGTTCCCGTCGACGAGTGGCCCTCCGTCTCCACCATGCTCGATGGCTTCGGGGACCAGACTCTTCCCGCCTCCTCAGCTCTGGCCGGCACGAGCGTGGCCCTGCTCGGCGAGGACGGTCGGAGCTTCACCATGGCTTTCCGCGACGATTCCTCCTTGACGTGGACCATCGCCACCGCGGCGGACGACCAGGAAAGCGTGGAGGCCAAGTACAAGGCCGTCGAGGCACGTCCGAGGATCATCATCATCGACTTCGTGCACGGCGCGGGCCGGCAGATGCGCGATGTCACCGTGGTCCTCAACCAGATCAGCGGAGCAGCGACCGTTGCCGTCTCCGCGCTCCATGAGACCGACGAGGCCGTCAAGGGAAGCACCGAGTTCACCCACGCCCGCCTCGAGGGCACCAAAGCGGCCCTCCACCAGCGTTCCGCCGGGCTGGTGGGCAAACGGATCTACTACCGCTACAGCGATGTGGAGGCCTACGAGCACATCTACCTCACCCCGGGCACGTTCGTGTGGCACTGCCTGCGCGGTGGGGAGAAGGGACTGGCCGACGTCGACCGGACCCTGGCCTTCGAGGTGGCCGAGGAGCTCTACATCTTCTTCTGGACCGAGCGGGTCATGACCGTGGAGTCGGTGCTGCTGGTGGACCTCCAGGAGCAACGCTCGATCGGGCGGATGTTCGGCTGGGACGACACGACCGACGCACCGTTGGTGCTGCCGTTCAACTCCCGGCTCACCGTTCTGAACACCACCGCATACCCCCAGGATCACCACAAGCACTGAGTACCGACTCAGCCCCGCACACAGCAGCATCCCTGCCCGCCCAGTCGAAAGAAACGATCATGACCGACAACATCAGTGACGTCATCGTCATCGGCGCCGGATTCGCCGGACTGACCGCCGCCCGGGAACTGACCCAGCGCGGGCACACCGTGACCGTGCTCGAGGCCAAGGACCGCATCGGCGGGCGCACCTGGCTCGAGGACCGGATGGGCCGGCCCCTGGAACTCGGCGGCACCTGGGTGCACTGGATCCAGCCCTTCGTGTGGGCCGAGATGGGCCGCTACGGCATCAAGCCCGTCGCCGGCCCGGAGTTCACCACCGGCTACCGCCGCATCGACGGCGACATCGTCCGGGGCGGGGCCGAGGACATCCTCGAGCTGATGGACGAGGCCAACACCCGCCTGCTGGCCCGCTCCCGGGAGGTCTTCCCGCTGCCCTGGGAGCCGATGCACAACCCGGTCTGCACCGAGATCGACAGCACCACCCTGGCCCAGGCCATCGCCGACCTGGACCTGGAGCCGGAGGTGCGCCAGCTGGTGCGGTCGTTCTGGGCGCTGAACTTCAACGGCCGCCTGGACGAGGCCGCCTACACCCAGGCCCTGCGCTGGGCGGCGATCTCCAACGGGGATTGGAAGCTGATGTTCGAGGCCTGCGCCACCTACAAGATCGACGGCGGCACGAGAACGCTGATCGAGGCGATCCGCGCCGACGCCAAGATCGATCTGCACCTGAACACCCCGGTCACCGCCGTGGACCAGGCCGAGGGCACCGCGACCGTCACCACCGCCGACGGGCAGCAGCACACCGCCGCGGCCGTGGTCGTCACCCTGCCCCTGGGCGCCCTGGGCGGGATCGAGTTCACCCCCGCCCTGTCCGCGCCCAAGACCAAGGCCGCCCAACGGGGCCAGGCCGGGCGCGGGGCGAAGCTGTGGATCAAGGTCGCCGGACGCCAGGAGCGGTTCGTGGCCTTCGCGCCCGCCGAATCGCCCCTGAACTTCGTCCAGGCCGAGTACTTCGACACCGACACCACCACCCTGGTCGCCTTCGGCCCCGACGCCACCGCGGTGCCCATCGACGACGTGACCGCCGCCCAGGCCATGCTCGACGAGCTCGTGCCAGGCCTTGAGGTCCTCGAGGTCACCGGGCACAACTGGGTCGCCGACGAGTACGCCGGGGAGACTTGGCCCATGCACTACGCCGGGCACCTCACCGAGTGCTTCGAGGACCTGCAGCGCCCCGACGGACGGGTGTTCCTGGCCGGGGCCGACTACGCCACCGGCTGGGGCGGCTTCATCGACGGCGCCATCGAAAGCGGACTTACCGCCGCCCGCCGCATCCAAAAGCTGCTGGCCGAGCCCCGCCCCGTGGAGGCCCGGCTCAGCGCCTGAGCCTCCACCCCAGCCCTTCAACCGCACATCATCGGCCCAATGCGCCTACGGCCACCGCAGTAGCCGGAGCCGACCTGGAATCCGTAGCGGACCGGGAGGTGAAGGATTTCCCACAAAGGAGAGTTGTTATGACTGCTGAAGCTATTGCCCTGCCGACGTTCTCGAGTGCGGCCGATCTGCTGGCCGTGATCCAGCCCGCCGAGGGCGGGCGCACCCTGCTCGACCCGGCCACCGGCGAGGTCGTGGGCCGGGCGCCCAAGCACACCCTCACGGACCTGGAGACGGCCGTGACCGCCGCCCGCACCGCCCAGCCGGAATGGGCCGCCCGTGGCCACGCCGAACGCTCGGCTCTCCTCAACGCCGCCGCCGACGCCATCGATGCCAACGCCGAGGCCCTGGCGGAGCTGCTCTCGAGGGAGCAGGGCAAGCCGCTCAACGGCCCCAACGCCCGCTTCGAGGTCGGGGCGTGCGCAGCCTGGCTGCGCGCCACGGCCGCCCTGGAGCTGCAGCCCGAAACCCTCGTCGATGAGGAAGGCACCAAGGCGGAACTGCACTACCGGCCCCTGGGCGTGGTCGGGGCGATCGGGCCGTGGAACTGGCCGATGATGATCCACACCTGGCAGATCGCCCCGTCCCTGCGGATGGGCAACACCGTGGTCGTCAAGCCCTCCGGCTACACCCCGCTGTCGGTGCTGGCCCTGGTGGAAGTGCTCAACCAGGTCCTGCCGGCCGACGTGCTCCAGGCGGTCACCGGCGACCGCGAGATCGGTGAGGCCCTGGTCGCCCACCCGGGAGTGGACAAGATCATGTTCACCGGCTCCACCCCGGCCGGCAAGGCCATCATCCGCAACTCCGCCGACAACGTGAAGCGCCTGACCATGGAACTGGGCGGCAACGACGCCGGGATCGTGCTGCCCGATGTGGACCCGGCCGCCATCGCCGAGGACCTGTTCTGGGGGGCGTTCCTCAACACCGGCCAGACCTGTGCCGCGCTGAAGCGTCTCTACGTCCACGAAGACGTCTACGACGCCGTGTGCGAGGCCCTCACCGAGGTCGCCGCCAGGATGCCGATGGGCGTGGGACTGGACGAGAACAACGTGCTGGGCCCGCTGCAGAACCAGGCCCAGTACGACATCGTCGCCGACCTGGTGGAGAAAGCCCGGGCCGGCGGCGGACGCGTACTCATCGGCGGCAACCCCGACCAGGATGGGCCCGGGTACTTCTACCCCGCCACCCTGGTGGCCGATCTGGACAACGACAACCCGCTGGTGGCCGAGGAACAGTTCGGCCCGGCCCTGCCCATCATCAAGTACACCGACCTCGACGAGGTCATCGGAATGGCCAACGCCCTGGAAGTGGGCCTGGGGGCCTCCGTGTGGTCGGCCGACACCGAGGCCGCCCGCGAGGTCGCCGCCCGGATCCAGGCCGGCACCGTGTGGATCAACAAGCACGGGGCTGTGGACCCGCGGGTGCCCTTCGGTGGGGCCAAGCAGTCCGGCTACGGCCTGGAGTTCGGCGTCGAAGGCCTCAAGCACCTCGGCGCACCCCAGGTCATCAACGGCTAAGCACCCTCCCCGCACCGACTGAGGCGGCGCCG